>JAZQXS010000070.1:0-3474 GCA_045633025.1 Eubacteriales bacterium
CCCTTACCCAAGCGCTCGGTGCTTACGCCGACCGTATTTCGGTGACCCTGTTCGACACCATCGACTCTACCAACACCCAAGCCAAGATCCACGCAGACGAGATCGACACCCCCGCCCTGTATATCGCCCGCGCCCAGGCGGGGGGACGAGGACGGCTGGGGCGCTCCTTCCACTCCCCCGCAAATACGGGATTGTATATGACGCTGGCCTACACCACCGATCATCCTCTGACCGAGGCGGTACGGGTCACGGCCGGCGCCGCCGTCGCCGCGGCCGCCGCCATTGAGACGCTGACGAACAAGCGCCCCGCCATCAAGTGGGTCAACGATCTGTATTTGAACGGCGGCAAGGCGGGGGGCATTCTGACCGAGGCCGTCACCCTCCCCGCCGGACGCACCCGCATCGCGGTCGGGCTTGGCATAAACCTGACCACCACCCAATTCCCCGACGGTCTCCGCGCCCCGGCCGCGTGCCTGTTCTCCCCCGACGAGGCCTCCGCCGCTACCCCCGCCTTTTCCGGCAAGCTGGCCGGAGAGATCGCCCACCGCCTGCTGGAGCTGACCGAGGGCGGGCTTTGGGAGGCGGATTGCCTGGACTTTTACCGCCGCCGCCTGCTCTATGTGGGCGAAAAAGTTCTATGCGCCCGCGGAAGCGAATCCTTCGAAGCTATCCTGCGGGGCGTGGACAAGGATTTCTCCCTGCTGGTAGATGTAGGCGGGGAAATCCGCGCCCTGTCCTCGGGAGAGATCTCGGTGAGGCCGATCCCTTGATCAAAAACCCCGCCGTTCTCTGCATAGAGACGGCGGGATTCTATTTAAAAGGCGTGGGAACAAGTAAACTCCTCAAACCATGTCCAAAAGTTTTAGGAGTTCCAAGAACCCTTTTTCAAAAGGGTTCTTGGCGGGGGGCTGGGGCAGAGCCCCTGCTCGCTCTCCCCTATCAAGACCCCTTCCGCAGCCTCTCCTCGTCCGCCATGAGCTTATGGAGCTCGTAGTAGCGGCCGCCGAGGGCGATGAGGGTCTCGTGGTTGCCCTGCTCCACGATCTCGCCGCCCGACAGAACGATGATGTTGTCGGAGTGGCGGATGGTGGACAGACGGTGGGCGACCATGAGCATGGTACCAATGTTCATCATTTTTTCCAGGGAGTCCTGAATGAGCACCTCGGTCTCGGTATCGATGTTGGCGGTAGCCTCGTCCAGGATCATGACCGAGGGCTTATGCACGATCACGCGGGCAAAGGAAAGGAGCTGACGCTGACCGGCCGAGAGGTTGTTACCGCGGTCACGGACGGGCTCGTCCAAGCCGCCGGCCAATTTGCCAATGAAGCGGTCGGCGTTGACGTAACGGCAGGCCTCCATGATCTCGTCGTCGGGAACCTGCTCCATACCCAGCACGATGTTGGAGCGGACGGTACCCGAGAACAGGAACACGTCCTGGAGCATCTGGCCGAAATGGCGGCGGAGCGCCGAGATCTTGATCTCCCGGATATCCCGCCCGTCAATGAGGATCTGTCCCTTCTGGATATCGTAGTGACGGCAGATCAGGGACAGGATGGTGGTCTTACCCGAGCCCGTCGCACCGACGAAGGCCACGGTCTGCCCCGCCTCCACCTTGAAGGATACGCCCTTCAGCACCCACTCGTCGGGCACGTAGGCAAACCAGACGTCGCGGAACTCGATCTCGCCTCGGATCTCCTCGGGCTCAATCGCATTGGGGGAATCCTGAATTTCGGGAACCATGTCAAACACGGTAAAGATCTTCTCCGCCGAGGCCATGGCCGATTGGAGCCAGTTGAACTGCTCGGCCAAGGATTGGATGGGGTTGAAGAACTTGTTGATGTACATGTAGAAGGACACCACGATACCGCCGTTGATCATCTGCCCGAAGAAGGGTGTCTGCTTGATGACGCCGCGGGAGCCCAGATAGAACAGGCACATGACCGAAGCGATGTAGAGCATATACACCACGGGGCGGAACACGCCGAACACGAAGATCTGCTCCCGCTTGGACTTGCCCAGCGCTTCGTTCTTGCGGTCGAACTCGTTCTTCTTGTGCTCCTCGCGGTTGAAGATCTGGATGATCTTCATGCCCGAGAGATTCTCGGAGAGGAAGGTGTTGATGTCGGTGGTGCCGTCCTTGACCTTGCGGTAGGCCTTACGGGAGAACTTACGGAAGATCACCGTAAAGAGCACGATGAAGGGCACGAAGCACAGCACCATAAGGGTGAGCGCGTAGTTAAGGAAGAGCATGGCCACCAGCACGCCCAGAATGACGAAGACATTCTTGACGAGGTTGACCAGAATGTGGGTGAACATCATGGAGATGGCGCCCGTATCGTTGGTCACACGGGTAACCAGCTTACCCACGGGAATGTGGTTGAGCTGCTCGTGAGACAGGCTCTCGATGTGCACGAACAGATCCTCGCGGATAGACGACAGGATGCGCTGACCCGTCTTCTGGAGCACGATGGCCTGGATGTAGGTGCAGATCATGGACACCACCAGAATGGAGGCGTAGATGCCCACGGAGGTGTAGAGGTAGGTCAGCGTGAAGCTGTCCTTCTCAATGGCCTGCGTCAAATCGCCGATGATGAGGGGGGACACGATGTCGTAGACAATGGAGAATACCATCAGGAGCAGTACCAAAAGGAAGCTCTTCCACTGAGGCTTGGCGTACTTGAGCAGACGGCGGACGATCTCGGAGTCCTTCATGTGGCGGTCAAAGCCGATGGCCTCCTTCTTGTCCTTCATGGTGATGTAAGCGACCAGGAAGATCGCCGACAGGACGCCGATGATGGCGCCCAGAATGAGCAAGGGGTAAAATTCACGCATAGTCGCCTACCTCCTCTCTCTTGGCGGTGGAGCGTTTGAGCTCGGGAGAATCCGACTCCTTCATGGCGCCCTCCACCTGCTGAAGCTCCACCATGGTGCGGTAATCGGGGCAGGTCGAAAGCAGTTCGGCGTGGGTACCCACGGCGGTGATGCGGCCCTCGTCCAGGAAAATGATCTTGTCCATGCCCTCCACCGTAGAGATACGGTGGGCGATGAGGATGGTGGTCTTTCCCTTGCGGATGCGGCGGAGATTTTCCAAAATGGCCTTCTCGGTGCGGACGTCCACCGCCGATACCGAGTCGTCCAGGATCAGAATGTTGGCATCCTTCATCAGCGCGCGGGCGATGGAGATACGCTGCTTCTGACCGCCCGATACCGTCACGCCCCGCTCGCCCAGAACCGTGCCGTAGCCCTCGGTGAACTCGGCGATGTTGTCGTGGACGTCGGAGAGGCGGGCGGCCTCCTCAACGGCGGCGGCATCGCTCGTGTCCGAGGCAAAGGCAATGTTGTTGGCGATGGTATCGCTGAACAGGAAGTTATCCTGGGGCACGTAGGCGGCGTACTTGCGCACCGTGCGGATGGGAATATCGTTGACGTCGTAGCCGCCGAGGAACACCGTTCCGTCGGGGACGTTGTAGGTAC
>JAZQXS010000071.1:0-3479 GCA_045633025.1 Eubacteriales bacterium
CCGTCAAAGGCGATACCCAGCTCGTATTTGCCTGCAACCACACGGGTGCGAAGCTCCTCCAGCCCGGCCACCGAGGGGGCGGGATGGTGGCCGCCGAAGTGGGCGTCGCGGGTGTTATGGATCATGTCCACCGTGCATCGCGCGGTACACAGAATGACCATGAGAGGGTAGGTGCCCGAGCCGTACATGGGGTCGAACAGCACCCGCGCGCCGTGGTCGCGGATGGTCTGCACGTCCAGCACGTCCAGAATATCGTCGATGAATTCGTTGAAGGGGTTCTTGCGGTAGATCACCAGGCCTTTCTCGCAGGCCTCGGCAAAGGGGATACGGGGCGAGGGGATATTCCGCGCCTCGATCTCGGCGATCAGCTCCTCCAGGCGCGCCGTGGTCTCCAGCGGAGCATCTCGCCCTTCTTCCACGATCAGCTTGATGCCGTTGTAGTCCGAGGGGTTGTGGCTGGCGGTGATCTCCACGCCGTAGTAGAGGTTCTGCCGCTTGACGGTGTGCATCACCAGCGGGGTGGGGGCGGAGCGGTTCATGAACCATACTGTTACACCGTGTGCGGCGAATACCTCGGCCATCCACTTGGCGGCCACGTCCGACAAAAAGCGGTGGTCATAGCCCACGATCAGAGGCTTGGCGGTCTTGCCCTCCTCGCGCATGAGGGCGCAAATACCCTCGGTGACCAGGCAAATGTTTCTTTCAATAAAGTCCGATCCGATGACGGCGCGCCAGCCGCCGGTTCCGAATTTGATCATAGTACGTCTCCTTTATTTATCATAGGTTTATATCTGTCCTACCTCAAGCAGGGCGTCATCCCTTAAAATGTCTGTATTTCTCCACCGCGTCCAGAACGGCGGCCATGTTCTCCAGCGGCACACCGTGATCCAGCTCCACGTTCAATCCCAGACCGCCCTGGGGGAGGTACAGCGACTCCACGCACGCGCCTACGTGATCGAAGAGCTCGGAGCGGGTGGCGAAGGGGAAGAGCTGACGGTCGAGATCCAGATTGATGGGGATGATCTGTTCTTTGCGGCAGACCCGCACCAGGTTGTCCAAGCCGTTGGCGCGGAACTGGGGGTTGATCATGTCTACGCCGCAGGCCACCAGATCGGGCATGATCTCGTGGATACAGCCGTCGGTGTGCATGTAGATAAGCTGACTTGGCCGATAGGCCTTGATGAGGCCGTACATCTTACGGTAGCAGGGGGCGAGGTACTTCCTCCAGCGCTCGGCGCCGATGGCAAGCCCCTTCTGCATACCCAGGTCGTCACCGAAGAAGATCATCTCCGCCATACGGGGCAGGACGGCGGCGATCTGGTACATATTGTACTCCAGCACCTTGTCGATGAGAGTTTGGATGACCTCTCCCTCCTCGGCGAAGTAGATCATGGCGTTTTCAAAGCCGCAGAGATCCAGCAGACGGAGGTACATGAAGCCGTGGGGCAGGCGTCCGCTCCGACAGTCGGGAATCTTTAGATTGAGCACGTCCTCCTCGGTCTTGAGGGGGTGCCCCTTGACGATGGCTTCCGCGCCGTCGATCTCGTTCTCCCACACACAGCCCCACTCGTCGATGTGGGTGCCCTTGTGGTAGGTGGTCACCATATTGTCCTTGATGTGTTCCAGATCGACCTGACGCCCCGCGAAGAACTGGGGGTACTGGTCTGTGAGGCGTTGGAGCTCTTGCCCGTATTTGAGCCAGGCGGAGGGGAGGAAGTTGACAGCGACCGGGATGGTATCGGGGGATTCCATGCGGGTCGCTTGAAGCAGATCAGCCATAGTGCAATTCTCCTTTGTGTGCGTGTTTGATGGGATGGAGCTCTTTATCTTTTATATTTTACCGCAAATACAACAAAATGTCAATACATCCGCCCACAAAAAACTTTTTTTGAGCAAAAAAGTCCAAACGCCGCGAAGGGGACGCGCATATACTGCGAGTAAACGTATCATAGGAGGTTTACCGTTTGCCCATGAATACATCCTTTCCCACCCCCGCCATCAGACCCGACCCCCGGCTGGCCGCCCGCATGATGCGCGCCTACAATGACGAGGTCAACCAGGTCATTACCTACACCTACCAGCATCTCCTCACCGAGGGGCTGGACAACGAGGCCTCCGCCCTGTTTTCGGAGCTGGCGGCCGAGGATATGGCGCATTTCCGTACCATAGGCCGGCTCATTCGCGCGCTGGGCGGGGATCCCGGCGTGGCGCTCCGCCTGCGTACCCCGCGGGTGGATCTGTCGGGAGACGCCTCCTGCCGCGCCCTGCCCGTGGTGCGGCGGATGCTCAGACAGGATATGCAATCCGAGGCCGCCACCATCACCGAGCTGGAATCCCTGGCCGCAGCCGCCGGAGAGGAGGCCGTGATCTCCGAGCTCCGCGCCATCATAAGAGAGGAGCAGGAGCACTACGAGCGCCTGGAGCGGCTTCTGGCGGATTTTTGAGGGCTTCGTAAGCCGATTATCCCCGGCATTCCCTGCGATTCTATCAGCGGTCTCACCGTTGCAAACAGACCAAGAGAAAACCCCCTGCGGTGCAGGGGGGGCTGTTGGCCTACCCGAGCGGATTCGTAACCGCCGCCGCGCAAGCGCGGCAGGAATCGCCAAGAAAGTGGTTTTACGTTCTTACCGTCTGGGCGATTCCATCAGCGGTCTCACCGTTGCAAATAGACCAACAGAAAACCCCCTGCACCGCAGGGGGTTTTCTGTTGGCCTACCCGAGCGGAGTCGAACCGCTGACCTTCAGAGTCGGAGTCTGACGCGCTATCCAGCTGTGCCACGGGTAGATATTGAATTCATACCCATCTATTATACCATAAGTTCCCCCGAAATGCAACCCCTTTTCAAAAAAAAGATAAGAAAAAAATACGCCTTTTTCCGACACCGTCTCCCGCCCGCCCCCAAAATGCGCTTTTTATCACTTTTTCAAAGCAATTCAAGCAAAAACAGGAAAAATCTCTTGACAAATCAACAATATTCGGGTATAATTATATTGTATATTCCTACCTTGCGCTCCGTAGGATGAGCGCCTTTGATTGCTTTATATCCGAATATATCCCCGTTCCTCGAAAACGTACTATTTGTAAAACACAAGAAAGGCTTGGTTTGCATTATGTCTAAGAAGAATGTCATTGACGGCGAGAAGTTCCAAAAAATGGTCGCATCTGCGGCAAATTCGCTGGACACCGAAAAGACCGAGATCAACAATTTGAACGTATTCCCCGTGCCCGACGGCGATACCGGCATCAATATGTCCTTGACTATGAAGCCCGCCCGCGAGATCCAGGTGGAGCCCGGTACGCTGGCTGAGTGCGCCGGTCGCGTGGCCAATCGGCTCCTCCGCGCCGCCCGCGGTAATTCGGGCGCGATCCTGTCCCTGTTCTTCCGCGGCATGGCCAAGTCCTTTGAGGGTCTGGAAAAGGCCGACTCCGACGATATCGCCAAGGCGATCCGCAGCGGTACCAATGAGGCCTACCGCGC
>JAZQXS010000072.1:0-1784 GCA_045633025.1 Eubacteriales bacterium
CAGCACCTCATAGGCGATATCCTGAGCCAGATCCTCGGTCTCGGCGGCGTCATCCACCGCCCCCAACTTCATGTGGCAAAAGCCGTAGATCTTGGGGAGATATTCGGTTTCAAATGCCTCGTACAGGGATTTCTTTTCGGATTCGGTCATAGTGGGTTCCTTTCACGGATGAATTTGAACGTGATGTTTCAGTTCGTTCATAGATAGAGTAACCGCCGGAGGGAAACGGTTGGGAATTTTTTTCATTATTTCATATTTTTTCCAAAAAACAAGACTACCCTCGTCTTTTCACCGAAATATTTCTCCCTCCCCTTGACCTTTTCCTCCGTTTGTTGTATAATAGACCCATTACTACCCCCAAGGAGCCCGCTATGAAAACCATCCGCCTGTTCGATCAAAACAGCCATCTTTATACTTTCACCGCCGCCGTCCTTTCCGCCGAGACGGGTAAGGCCCCCGACACCGTAGACGTAGTGCTGGACGCCACCGCCTTCTTCCCCGAGGAGGGCGGACAGTACGCCGACCCTGGCAAGCTGGCCGGCCTTCCGGTCATCAACGTCCAAGAGCGCGGCGGCATCATCATCCATACCGTAGACCTCACCGCCCTGCAAAGCGCCCCCCATCCGTTCTCAGAAGGCGCGGCTATCCACGGAGAGGTCGATGCCGCCACCCGCTTTTCCCGCATGCAGAACCACACGGGCGAGCACATCATTTCGGGCATCGTCCACCGTCTTTACGGCTACAAGAACGTGGGCTTCCACCTCAGCGACGAGGACATGACGCTGGACTTTGACGGTGTCCTCACCCGCGAGCAGCTCAACGCCATTGAGGACGAAGCCAATGCCATCGTCACCGCCTGCCTGCCCGTCAAGGCCTACTACCCCGCCCCCGAGGCGCTGTCGGCCATGTCCTACCGCGCCAAGCTGGATCTGACCGAGGGAGTCCGTATCGTGCAGATCGGATACGACGAGGATATCAAGGATCTCTGCGCCTGCTGCGCCCCTCACGTAGACAACACCGGTGAGATCGGGATCATCAAAATGCTGGATTTCCTTCATTATAAGGGCGGCGTGCGCATCCACGCTCTGTGCGGCTCCCGCGCCCTCGCCGATTACCGTCGCCGCTACACCGCTGTGGCGTCCATGGCTTCGGCCATGTCGGTCAAGCAGGAGGAGATCACCGCAGGCTTTGACCGTCTGCAGGCAGAGCTGGAGGACAAAAAGCGCGCCATCGCCACTCTGCGCGGCAAGCTGGAGGATTTGACCGTCACCGCCATCGCCCCCACGGACGGAAGCCTATGCCTCTTTGACGAGGGGCTGGAGGCCTTGGAGATGCGCCGTCTGCTCAACCGTGCCGTGGAGAAGTGCGGACGGTTCTGCGGCGTATTTTCGGGCAACGACGAGACGGGCTACCGCTACGTCATCGGCCGCGGCACGCCCG
Source organism: Eubacteriales bacterium (assembly GCA_045633025.1). Classification (GTDB taxonomy): domain Bacteria; phylum Bacillota; class Clostridia; order Oscillospirales; family CAG-272; genus CAMEON01. Next base: position 1,441 of record JAZQXS010000072.1, read on the forward strand.
ACCTCGACCTCAAAAAGTACATCAAGGAGATCAACACCGCCCTGTCCGCCCGCGGAGGCGGCTCGTCCGAGATGCTCCAAGGCTCCTGTACCGCCAAGCGGAGTGAGATCCAAGCGCTTTTCGAGAGATTATAAGAATTTCCCCAACATTTGCAGACAAATTGCACAAATGCTCTTGACAGAGCATCCTCTTTCCTGTATAATTATAAAGATAGCAAAACCCAAAGTTAGGAGACCAACATGATTCAAATAGAACGCTCATCCGTCATGAACATAGACGGCGCCATCCGCGGTGCCCGCAACCCCATGAACAGTTGGGGCAAGTCCGACAGTTACTACGACGAG
>JAZQXS010000073.1:0-4882 GCA_045633025.1 Eubacteriales bacterium
AAGTTCTGGATGTTGAAGTTGACGATCTCAATACCCAGCTTCTTCATGTCGGGAATGGCGTTTTCCTTGATCTTCTCGGCGACGACCTGGCGCTCCTGCACCATTTCCTTCAGACCGACGGAGCCCACGATCTCACGCATGTTACCCTCCAGCACCTGGGTGACGAGGAAGATGAGCTGACGCTGATCCATACCCAGCAGCGCCTCGGCGGCCTTCTCCAGAAGCTCGGTGTCCGAGGAGATCTTGATGTTGGCGACGCCGTCCACGGTGACGTTGATGAACTCGTTGGTGGGGATAGCCTCGGAGGTCTTGATGTCCACCTGCATGACGTCCAGAGACAGCTTATCAAGACGTTCGATCAGAGGGATACGCAGACCGGCGCGGCCGATGAGGATCTTCTTGCGCTTGCGGGCACCGGAGATGATGTAGGCGCGGTTCGGGGGCGCCTTGACGTAGGATGCCACGAAGAAGAGCAGGAGGATCGTGGCGACGATCACACCCAGCACAACGGGCGCAGGAACGCTCAAAGCAAAGAGCGCGGTGGTTGCGGGAATAAACATAGTTATTTCCTCCTTAAAAGATTTACGCAGCAGACAGGGAATTTTGTTTGCTTTGTGACTACATTATATCACACGTTCACGTGATTGTCAATAGAAATTCAAAGAATTCACATTTTCTTTACATTTTTACGCTGGTATCCATCATTCTATGAAATGTTTTGTGAAAAATGACGGTGCAAGGGGTTGACAAAATCATGGAAATGGATTATAATAATAGAGATACATGATTCACGAAGCAAGCTCCGTCCGATTTCATTCGTCGGCGGAGTCTCTTGTTTGAAAGAAAGGAGCTGTCATGGGAGAAGTTTGGGAATTTTTAGAGGAATTTAACTACGTTACGGTGATCATTCGCGTGCTTCTGGCTGCCGTGGCGGGCGCGCTGGTCGGTATGGAGCGCGAGTTTCACGGACGAGCCGCCGGTATGCGTACACACATGATGGTGGCGCTGGGCGCGGCTTTGACCACAATGATCGGTCAGTACGGATATTTCGTGCTGGGCTTTTCGGGCGATCCGATGCGTATCGGCGCGCAGGTCATCAGCGGCGTGGGCTTTTTGGGCGCGGGCACCATTCTGCTTCGCGGCGGCGGCTCCCGCATCACGGGTCTGACCACCGGCGCGGGTCTGTGGGCGGCGGCGGCCATCGGTTTGGCGGTCGGTGCCGGCTTCTACGTGGGTGCTTTCATGACGGTCTTTGCCGTGATGCTGACCTTTACGCTGGTCTCCCGTCTGGAGACACTGCTGAACCGCAAGCGTCAGCGTATGGCCATCTACATGGAGCTGGAGAGCGTGGACGCTGTGGCGGAGATGCTGGATCTGCTTCGGACGGAATACGGTCTTATGGAGGTACAGGTCACGCCTCCCCGTAGCGGCCATCATCCCCACGTGGGCATGGAGATCCTGGTTCGGGTGCCTCAAAAGCTCTCCACGCAGGAGAACCTCAAGCGGTTCACCGCCTTGGACGGTGTGGTGTTCGCTTTGCGGAACGTGTAAGATACATAAAAAAGAGGCGTTGTAAAGCAAACTTCTCATAAGGAAGGTTAGTTAAATTTGCTTCGCAGAAAACAAATAATAATCCCCGACAGATTTTTACAGTCTGTCGGGGATTGTTTGTTCTGTTCGATAAATTGGAATTTGGTGCACTTTATAACATAATTACTCCGCACCCATAACCAAGAATCGCATTATCCTCTTTTGCCATCCTTTGTAAAGTTGTTGGCTTGCAAGGTGGATTGTGCTTGCCATAATCAAATAAATTTTCTTTGGCTTGCTTTGAATCGTTACACTCGCCGATGATAGAAAAATATTTTGCAAACTGCTTAATATTCGAATTCTCTGAAAGCATATTTAACATCGGTGGATAGAGCAACCATGAGTAGCAAAGAAAAGCTTTGTATTCTATGAAAGGAAAGCAATCTTTGAAAAACACCTTGGCTTGGTCAATAGATTCATTAACCAAAGTGGCACTAATATTTGCACCTTTTTGAATATGACAATTTATCACAGGAGAGCCGTTGGGTAATGCAAATTTCTGTTCTTGTGTAAATACCATATATGGTTCCCCAATGGTTTCCTCATCCAAATAAATCATATTGAATGTTTGGTATTGCAATACCCCTATCTTGAATATATGCACATTCATAATGTGGCGAAACCAAATAACATCATCTTTGGAAATGCCAATTTTACCATTCTGTTTATAGTACAAGTTAGCTCGAAGTGAAACATCTCTAAAAGTATCCAAAATAATTTCATCTGTTATACCAACGGCTTTATACTCTGCATACTTTTGCGATAAGAGATATACAACTACCACTAAACGGGTTAGCGGCATTCGCTTGCATAATGGAAAATCAAAATCGTTGCTACGATAAGCGGTTTCTGCAATTGATGCGACTTGCCGCCTATTTTTTGTGAATTTTTGTTTTACTGCATCTTCAATAACAGCTTGAAACTTTAATTGAGGCAGTAGTGTTTCTAATGTCATCTTATGTCCTCCATAATTAGTTTTGGAGGATTATTTACCGTGCATCCTCCACACACCCAAATTGTTATTCTTTTTCATAATGAACCACCCTTTCTAAGTTGTATTTATTACAACGCCATAGGCGATGAATATCCAAAAATCTAGTTGCTTATCTGTTCGTCAAATTCTTATTTATCGTTCTGTTTTATTGCCAGTTTCGCCTTTGTATTACAAAAGGCTTCGGGCAAAGCCCATACCCCTGAAGTTGCGCGCACACAAAGGCTCTCCCTTTGGGAGAGCTCCCGCGATAGCGGGTGAGAGGGCGTTTCATTCCATAATCTAACCCTCTCCGTCGGCTTCGCCGCCACCTCTCCCAAAGGGAGAGGCTTTTCGCTAATCCCATTATAACACAAATCGGCAGAGAAAACAAGTCCTCTGCCGATATTTAGATGTGTATCCGTAGGGGAGACCTGCGGTCTCCCGCGGGCGAACACAGTTCGCCCCTACCGTGTTCCGAAAACATCCTTATGAGAACGCTCCTAAACGCCTCTTTTTTATTACCAAATCTTCTTGTAGATCTCCATGACCTCGTCCTTGGTGGGGGTACGGGGGTTGGTGGAGGTACAGCCGTCGGCCAGAGCGGCGTCGGCCATAGCGCTGATGGCGGCCAGGTATTCAGCCTCGGACAGCTTCGGGCACGCCTCGGACACCTTGGAGGGAATGCCCATTTCGGCGTTGAGGAAGTGGAGATAGCTGATGAGGGCGCGGATGGTGGTGACCTCGTTCATGTTGCTGACGCCGAGGATGCGCGCCAGGTTGCAGTACTTGCGGACGCAGGAGGGATACTCTCGCTGGGAGCGGTTGATGAGGGTGATACCGCTGTTGAACTCAATAATGTAGGGAAGCAGGATGGCGTTGGCGCGGCCGTGAGGAATATGGAAGTGGGCGCCGAGCTGGTGGGCCATACCGTGGTTCAGACCCAGAGAGGCCGAGTTGAAGGCCAGACCGGCCAGGCAGGAGGCGATGTGCATCTTGCGGCGGGCGTGGGTGTCGTCACAACTGCTGTAAGAGCGGATGAGGAACTGACCCGTGATCTCCACGGCCTTCTCGGCCAGCGCGCCCGAGAACTCATTGTTTTCGGTGGAAACGTAGGCCTCAATGGCGTGGGTCATAACGTCCATGCCCGTATCGGCGGTGACCGAAGCAGGAACACTCTTGACCAGTACCTCGTCCAGAATCGCCTCGTCGGGCAGGAGCTCCTCGTCTACCAGGGGATACTTACGCTCCTCGGCGGGGTTGGAGATGACGGCGAAGCGGGTGACCTCGGTACCCGTGCCCGAGGTGGTGGGGATGGCGATAAAGTGAGGATTGTAGCTCTCGTCCAGTTGGTGGGCGAACTTCTTGACCGCCTTGGCGGTGTCGATGGCGGAGCCGCCGCCTACGGCGATCAGGCAAGCGGGCTTGCTTTTCATGACGGTGGAGATGCCGGCGACTACCTTTTCTACGGGCGGGTCGGGCACCACATCGGTGAAGAGGTCGTAGCGGATGTGAGCCTTATCCAAACGGGTGGTGAGCAGGGTGATCATCCCGCTTTGTACCACGAAGGGATCCGAAATGATGAGAACGGAGTCAAAATGGAGAGCAGAAAGTCTGTCCAGCGCGTTCTCGCCAAAGTAGATTTCGGTGTTGATATGGAAGTTTTTCATGTCTTGTTGTCCGACCTTTCAGTAAATTTATCGTGGCGCAGCGGGTTATTGATTGTTTGCGATGGCTTTTTCCGCCATGTGAAGGAGCTTGTCCCGGAGCCAGGCGGGTTCGATGATGCGGATGCCCGAGCGGGCGGTGAGGATGGCGCAGAGAAAGCGGTCAATGTTATGGAATTCACAGAGAAATTGCCCGCGGGTCTCTTCAGATATAATGTAGGAACGCATTTCCAGAACAGTCAGCTTATCGGTGATGCCCAGGGTGGCGGTGTAGGGGATCTGACCCTGGATGATGATGCTGTCGGCCTCGGCTTCCTCCCCCGCCGGGTCTCGCCCGAAGGGGTGGATGGGCATACGGGACATACCGCCGTCGTTTTCGTTCTTTACCGAGACGGGGAGGGCGTAGGGCTGGGTGTAGTGGTAGCCCATGATGCGCTGATCGTATTCCAGGGGCGCGCCCAACTGCTTTTTCAGAAAGTCAATATCCCGTTGGGCTTGGCGGCGGGAGATGCCGAACCGTTCGGCCAGACGGGCGGCGTTGGGATAGGTATTCCGCGAGAGCTCTTCGTGGAGCCATTGGATACGGTGGTTGGCGGATACGCGCATGATGTTGTCTCCTTTACTCGGCGGTATTGGGGGAATTGGGGGCGGCATC
>JAZQXS010000074.1:0-16876 GCA_045633025.1 Eubacteriales bacterium
TCTCGTTGGAGAAGGCGCGGGAGCAGGCCGAGGAATACGGCCATAGCTTTGAGCGGGAGGTAGCCTTCCTCACGGTGCACTCCATGCTCCACCTGCTGGGCTATGACCACGAAACGGGCGAGGAGGACGAACGGGATATGCGCGCCCGTCAGAGAGTCATCATGGATATCCTGGGGCTGTCTGTTGAGAGCGGAGAGGAGGCTTCCTCATGAGCGAGAACGAGCGAAATGAGCAGGAGGGTTTATTTCCCGATGCCGCGGAGACACCCAAACGGGAAAATCCCTACTTGAAAAAGAACCGTGAGAAGACCAAGAAGGAGAAATCCAAGCCCGAAAAGCCCCGCGTACAAGAAATCCCTTCTTCCGCCGACGGGGCAGAGGAGGGCTACGTCCGAAAGCGTACCTTTTCGGATTGGATATTTGAGCATGTCAAGCTCATCGCATCCATCGCTACGATTTTGGTGATCCTGGCCTTGGTACTCATCACCGACGTGGTGGACGTAGTGGAGGATCTGATTACCCAGAGTCAGCAGGCCGACAAGCAGGAGATCACCTTAACCTACGTCAAGGGTCTGTCCGAAAAATCATCCCCCATCACCTGGGCGGATCTGGATTCCTTTCGCCGCGATGAAACCAAGGCGGACGGCTCGGTCACCTGGATGATCGAGGTGAAGGGAACCTCCTATGAGGTATGGATCTCGGGTACGAGCACAAGCCAATATCCAACCTACGTCTATTTGTTTGACATGAATACGGGCGACCGCATGATCCTCGGGGAGGATAACTTCGATGCCTTCGTGGAGAACCATTCCCAAGGCTGAATCCATAAACGCTAAAGTAAAGGAAAGACAAATCATGAAAAAAACCGGCTTTATTGCCATCGTAGGACGTCCAAACGTGGGGAAATCCACCCTGCTCAACGCCATGCTGGGTGAGAAGATCGCCATCGTATCCTCCAAGCCCCAAACCACGCGTAACCGCATAAACGGTATTCTGACAGTCGGAGAGGATCAGTTCGTGTTCCTCGATACCCCCGGTATCTTCAAGCCCCAGAATTCGCTGGGTGATTACATGGTCAAGACCGCCAACGCATCCATGCAGGATGCCGATGCCATCGTGCTGGTGGTGGATCTCGGCAAGGAGGTCTCCTCGGTGGAGGAAAACGTCATCGCCTACGCCAAGCGCACCGGGATACCCTGTATTCTGGTTCTCAACAAGACCGACCTCTATAACGCCACCGAGGTGGCTGACGCCATCATGAAATACGCGGCTCTGCACGATTTCTACGCCGTAGTCCCCCTGTCCGCGAAAAGCGGTAAGGGCGTGGAGGCGGTGCTCAAGGAGTGCAAGCCCCATCTGCGGGAGTCTGAGTGGTTCTTCCCGGAGGACATCGCGACTGACCAGCCCGAGCGTCAGATGGCGGCTGAAATCATCCGAGAAAAGGTGCTTCGCACCACCAATAAGGAGATCCCCCACGGCGTTGCTGTGGTCATCGAGAAGTTCACCGAGGATCCCAAGACCGGTATGGTTTCCATTCACGCCGAGATCTACTGCGAGCGGAATTCCCACAAGGGGATCATCGTGGGCAAGGGCGGAGAGGGGCTCAAGCGCATCGGCTCCTACGCCCGACAGGATCTTGAGAACCTTCTGGGTACCAAGGTCTACCTAAACCTGTGGGTCAAGGTCAAGGAAAATTGGCGAGACAGCGCCGCCGCCGTAACCAATTTCGGTTACAACGAGCAGTAAGGACGGAGGGGAAGGGGGCTTTGCCCCCTTGACCCCTTTATGCCAAAAGAGTTCAAGACCCCCAAAAACTCCAAAGATTTTTAGAGGTTCCCTCAATTCATAAGAAAGGAGTGCCTGCCTATGTTGATTACCGTGAACGGGCTTGTGACCCGTTCCTATCCGTCGGGCGATCACGATCGGATCGTACATATTATCACCGAGGAGCGGGGACGTCTGGCCGTGGTGGTCAAGGGCGGCAATTCCAAGCGAGGGAGCCTCACGGCCGCTTGCACGCAGTTATTCACATACGGTAACTATGAGCTGTACAGCGGCAGCGGAGGCGACGACCTTTACTGGCTACGCGGAGGATCGGTACTGCGTAGCTTTTACAATCTCTCGGCAAGCCTGTCTCGCATGTCGCTGGCGGCGTACCTGTGCGACGTGGCCTCCGAGCTGACGGATAAGGATGCTGTGATCGGGGAGACGATGGATCTCTTGCGGATGCTTTTGAATTCCCTCTATACCTTGGATCGAGGTGAAAAGAGTCCGGCTATCGTTAAGGGCGTTTTTGAGCTTCGCGCCGCCGCTATGATGGGGTATCGGCCTAATTTGGTGGGATGCGCCTTCTGCGGGGAAGGATACCCTTCGGAGGCCTATTTCGACATCATGAACGGGCGTATCATTTGCTCGGATTGTCAGACCAAACGAAACCGCATGGCAGCCCGCCTCGCGGAGGAAGCGTATGAGCTGGGGGAGCGGAGTATCGTGTGCCCCCTCTCTTCCTCCGTCCTTGCCGCCATACGCTACGCGCTCACAGCGCAGGATCGGAAGATATTTTCCTTTGAACTCAAGGATCCGGAAGAGGAGCGCGCCTTCGACCACGTAGCCGAGACCTTCCTCTTGAATCAATTGGAACGGGATTTCGAAACGCTTCGCTTTTATCGAACCGTGGAGGATACATGACCATATCCTCGGTCGCTTGAAATATTTTCGGATACCCGTATTCAAATTTACTTTTTTTAAAAAACCTATTGCCAAAATCCTTGAAATATGGTATAATAAGTTTGTATGCAAGGGACTCTTACCTCTTGTATACCACATGGATTTGAAATATAATTTTTAGGAGGAATATACCAATGAATCAGAATGAGCGTTATCTCTCTGCCAAGGAAATGTATGCCAAGATCGGTATTGACACCGAGGCTGCCCTGGCAAAACTCCAGAACATCCGCATCTCCATGCACTGCTGGCAGGCCGACGATGTTCATGGCTTCGAGGGCATGGGTGCTCTGACCGGCGGTATTCAGACCACCGGTAACTATCCCGGAATCGCGCGTAATCCCGAGGAGGTCTTTGCTGACCTGGACAAGGCTCTGTCTCTGATCCCCGGTACTCACAAGATCAACGTCCACGCAAACTACGCTATCGGCGAGCCCGGTGAGGTCATCGAGCGCGATAAGTTGGAGCCCCGCCACTTCACTAAGTGGGTAGAGCTGGCCAAGAAGCACGGTTGCGGTCTGGACTTCAATCCCACCATTTTCTCTCATCCCATGGCATCTGAGGGTATGACCCTGTCTAACCCCAAGAAGGAGATTCGCGATTACTGGATCCGTCACTGCATCGCCTGCATCCGCATTTCCGAGTACTTTGCCGAGGAGACCGGTTATCCCTGCGTTATGAACATCTGGACCGGCGACGGCTGCAAGGATATCCCCGCTGACCGCATGGGTCCCCGTCAGCGCTACGCTGACTCCATCGACCAGGTTCTCGCCTGCGGCTATGACAAGTCCAAGGTCTACGTAACCGTTGAGTCCAAGGTGTTCGGTATCGGTGTTGAGGCTTACACGGTCGGTTCCGGTGAGTTCTCCCTGTGCTATGCAATCTCCCGTGGCATTACTCCCTTGATGGACAACGGCCACTATCATCCCACCGAGGTCGTCTCGGACAAGATCCCCGCTCTCCTTTGCTTCTCCGATAAGATCGCTCTGCACATCACCCGCCCCATTCGTTGGGACTCCGACCACGTGGTCGCTTTCGACGATGAGACCCGCGAGATGATGAAGGAGGTCGTTCGTTGCGACGCTCTGGATCGCGTATTCCTGTCCACCGACTATTTCGATGCTTCCATCAACCGTGTCAGCGCTCTGGTCATCGGTATGCGCAACGTGCAGAAGGCTCTGCTCAACGCCCTGCTGACCCCCAACGCCGACCTTAAGGCTCTCCAGGATGCCGGCAACTACTCCAAGCTGTTCGCACTCCAGGAGGAGTACAAGCTCATGCCCCTGGGTGACGTTTGGGCTGAGTTCTGCGTCCGTAACAATGTTTGCCCCTGCAACAACTGGTACTCCGAGATCGAGAAGTACGAGGCAGAGGTTCTCTCCAAGAGAGTTTAATTTCCTACGTAACCCCATCATAGCAAGGAGCCGTCTCATTCATGTGAGACGGCTCTGCTTTTCGTTTTGGGATGGGAAGCACCTCACTTCAGCTTGTACTTCAGCCGCAGATTATCCGCGATCATGGCGATAAACTCCGAATTAGTGGGCTTACCGCGGTTGTTTTGGATGGTGTAGCCGAAGTAGGAATTGAGGGTATCTACGTCGCCTCTGTCCCACGCCACCTCGATGGCGTGGCGGATGGCGCGCTCTACGCGGGACGTGGTCGTGGAATACTTTTTGGCAACCGACGGATAGAGAACCTTGGTGACCGAGTTGATGATGTCGGAATCCTTGACCGTCAAAAGTATGGCGGTGCGGAGATACTGATATCCCTTGATATGGGCGGGGACACCGATCTGATGGATGATCTGGGTGACTTGACTTTCGATATCGTCGGAATCCCCCGTAGGAATGGCGGATGTGATGGCTGAGCCGCTGTTGCGGATGGTCAACAGCTCATCCATGTGCTCCAGCAGACTGTCGGTGCGAAGAGGCTTGATCAAGCAGAGCGCGGCGCCGGCTCCGGCGGCCTGAATGAACATATTTTGGTTGGCAACGGGAGAGGTCATGATGAATACGGGCGGCCGGTCTGACCGAAAATCCAGATTGCGGCAGGCTCGGATGACTCCGATGCCGTCGAGCTGGGAGAGCCAGACGTCGATGATGGCGATGTCGGGATGGGAACGATCTATTTTCGTGAGGGCGTCGTCGCCCCCGGTGGCTTCTTCAATATGGCGGTAGCCGGCTCGGCTTAAGGCCTCGCGAAGCTGAGCGCGACCGGCGGTGCTTTCATCTGCGATGAGTATGCGGATATCGTGATATTCCATGTTTTCTGGATCCTCCTGGGTTGGTAGAATTTGGTAATAAATATTATGACATGATTATACCATAAATTGGTAATTTTTGCAAGAGCTTTCGGGAATTTAATTATTACCAAAATTTTCCAGTTTTAAATGGATGAAACGCTGAAAAATGCCATGTTTTTACCTTCTTCAAACGGCTTGATTCGACAGGAGAACCAGGTTTTGACTTGAACTGTGAAAAAAATACGTCGATTTTAGCCATTCGATAGAGAAAAAGCGAAAATAATGATATTTTGAAGAAAAATATTTTTGAAATCTATTGCAAAAAATGAAAATATATGGTATAATACTATGTTAGGATATTTTAAGTCCTGACCATAGAAGACATAATAAATTTAAAGGAAATATATGCTATGTTAGAACTGAAAAACATCTCGTATCGTATCTCTGAGACACTGCCTTCCGGGGCTCTGCGTGAGACCGACATATTGACCGATGTCAACTTGACCATCGATGACCGCTTTGTGGCTATCACCGGCCCCAACGGAAGCGGCAAATCCACGCTGGCCAAGATCATCGCGGGTATCATTACCCCCACCTCCGGCCGTATCTATTTGGACGGCGAGGATATTACCGATCTTTCCATCACCGAGCGCGCCAACAAGGGCATCAGCTTTGCGTTCCAGCAGCCCGTCCGCTTCAAGGGCATTACCGTCAAGGATCTTATCTCTTTGGCCGCCGGTAAGAAGCTTTCTACCGGTGAGGCCTGTGAGTATCTGGCCGAGGTCGGACTTTGCGCCAAGGAGTACGTGGGGCGTGAGGTGAACGCTTCTTTGTCGGGCGGCGAGCTTAAGCGTATCGAGATCGCCATGATCAACGCCCGCGGTACCAAATTCTCCGTCTTTGATGAGCCCGAGGCGGGTATCGATCTTTGGAGCTTCCAAAACCTCATTGAGGTCTTTAAGAAAATGTATGAACGCAATCGCGGCTCCATCCTTATCATCTCCCACCAGGAGCGGATCCTGGATATCGCCGATAAGGTAGTCGTGATCGCAGGCGGCCGTGTCAGCGCTGTGGGTACCAAGGAGGAGATCCTCCCCGAGCTGCTCCACGCCTCGGCCGGATGCCGCTACACCGCAGCCCCTACGGGCGGAAAGGAGGCCTGATATGGCAGAACGCAAAGGACTTGATCCCATTCAAAAGGAGCTTTTGGCGCAGGTCGCCGATCTCCATAAAATGCCCGAAGGCGCATATTCTCTCCGCGTCAACGGCAAGCTGGAGGGGAAGAACTCCTCCGAGCATATTCAGATCGTCAGCAAGAAGGACGAGCCCGGTATCGATATCTACATCCAGCCCGGCACCAAGAATGAAAGCATCCACATCCCGGTGCTCCTTTCTCAGACCGGTCTCAAGGAGCTGGTCTATAACGATTTCCACATCGGAGCCGATTGCGACGTCACCATTGTGGCCGGTTGCGGTATCCACAATGCCGGCGACGGCGACAGCGAGCACAGCGGTATCCATCGCTTCTTCGTGGGTAAGAACGCTCGCATCAAGTACGTGGAGAAGCATTACGGCTCGGGCGACGGCAAGGGCGAGCGTATCATGAACCCTACCACCGAGGTGGAGATGGAGGAAGGCTCCTACATGGAGATGGAGACAGCGCAGATCAAGGGTGTGGATTCCACCAACCGCACGACCAAAGCCAAGCTTGCTGACCGCGCGACGTTGATCATCCACGAGAAGATCATGACCCACGGCACCCAGTTCGCCGAGACCCACTTCGAGGTGGATCTGGATGGCGAGGATTGCGGCGCTCACGTGGTCTCCCGCTCGGTGGCTAAGGAGGATTCCAGACAGTACTTCTACTCTAAGGTCAACGGCAATAACCGTTGCTCGGGTCATACCGAGTGCGACGCCATCATCATGGATGGAGCCAAGGTGGTTGCTGTTCCCCAGATCGAGGCTAACCACACCGAGGCATCCCTCATCCACGAGGCTGCCATCGGCAAGATCGCAGGCGAGCAGCTCATTAAGCTCATGACCCTGGGCTTGACCGAGAAGGAGGCCGAAGAGCAGATCATAGGCGGATTCCTCAAATAAGCTTCCGCATCATTTCTCATACAGAAAACCCGCTTTCCGGTGAAATTCGGAGAGCGGGTTTTGGCTTAGGGTATTCTTTCTTTTGGAAAATGTGTGCGGTCGTGAGTATGTACCGTTTCATTCTTCCCTTGGACGTGAGAGATGTCAACTAAAAATAAACAGGCATAATCAACAAAAAAGTGACTGCCATTTTGTATCTTTGTCCATTGTTTTTTTCGGGAGAATCATGTATAATATTCATATTCCATAAAGATAACGGCGAGTTTATGCGCCGGGAAAGGTTACATAATACTATGAAAGTTGCAATTTTGGGTGTTTGGCACGTTCATGCCACCGAATATGCCCGCCAAGCCGCGTCTCTTGGGGAGATCGTCGGCTTCTATGAGCGCAACGATGCGCTGGCAGAAGGCTTTATCGCAGAGATGAAGCTTCCTTCGTTGACTCGCTATGCTACGTTGGAGGAGCTTTTGAACAGCGAGGCCGAGGGCGCCATTATTTGTTCGGCCACCTGCGACCATACCGCCGATATCATCGCCGCCGCCCGTGCAGGGAAGCATATCTTTACCGAAAAGGTGATGGCGCTGACCGACGAGGAGTGTGACGCCATTGCGGCGGCCGTGGAGGAGAGCGGCGTGCGCTTTGTGATCTCCCTGTTCCAAAAGTACATCGGCTCCCGCAAGACGGTCAAGGCCGTCGTGGACAGCGGGGAGTTGGGAAAGATCAACTACCTGCGATTCCGCAACTGCCATTCGGGAAGCCTCTATAATTGGTTGCCCACCCACTTCTATAACGCTCACGAGTGTGGTGGCGGCGCTATGATCGATCTGGGTGCTCACGGCATGTATCTGACGGATTGGGTCCTGGGGGAGCCTGTGTCGGCAACCTCTGCTTTCACGCTGGCCTGTGACCGCGCAGACGTGGCCGAGAAGAACGTCGACCGCGTGGAGGACAACGCGGTGACCGTTATGAGCTATGCAAGCGGCGCCATCGCCATTAACGAGACGGGCTTTGTGTCCGGCTGTGAGCCTACGACCTTCGAGGTGCACGGTGAGCAGGGCTACGTCCGCATGGACAACGACCACGTTGTCAAGTGCACTCAGGCCTCCGGTGGCACTCCAGTGGAGGTGCCTCTTGAGCCAGGGGATCCCGCGCCCATTCAACAGTTCCTCACCGGGAATATTCTCCCCGGCTGCGGCATGAAGGAGGCTCGCGCCCTGACCCATTTGATGGTCATGGCGTATGGGAAGCATTGATTTGAATAACAACATGCGGGGGGAACTTCTTTCAAGAAGTTCCCCCCGCGCCCCCTTTAAGACCTTTATGAAATAGGGGATTCAGTTCTGTTACGTTCCCGAAACCGTGGAGACAGGCCGCTTCAACTCCATCACCCAGAAATCCTCCATGTGGTTGGAGTAGGCGATTTCGTCTTGAATGGTTTCCAGATACGTAAAGCCGGCTTTTTCATAAGCGCGAACGGCTCGGCGATTCCAAGCGGCTACCCGCAATAGGATACGCCCCGTATGGTTTGTGAGGGCAAGTAATTCTTTTACGCACTGTGTGACGAATGCGCTCCCGTTACCCTTCCCGCAAAAATGCGGAGCCATAGACCAACCTACCCACAAGTCCGTACCGTCGAGCTGGCAGGCTACCTGTCCCAAAATCGTTTCGCCATCCATCAAGCAGAATTGCTCGGTACCCCACGTGGACGTATCCATCAGCCAATCGTCGGAAGCTCCCCTGAAATTATATACATCATAGGGCTTTTCGTATGTCCACGCGCTGATTTCCTCCGCGATCTCCCGTGTCAGCGGCAGGAGTCTTCCTCTTGCGAAGTCAACGCTCAAAACAGGCTTCTCATACAGATATAGCTGATTCTCCGGTGATTTTTCCTGCGTGTTCTGAAATCCCATGGCTTCCCAAAACGGTTTTCCCGTCACAGGATCCGCGGTCAGATACATGCGGCTGGCGCCCCCCTCGCGGAAGAGCTCCTCCAAGCGCTGAAACATACGCCGTCCGTATCCGTGACGGCGGTGCTCAGGCTTTACATAGAATTCCATAATGTAGCCATAGCCCGGCTTGATATACCCCTTGTGATCCTCGTGGTCGATCTTTCCGTACAGAAAGCCGATGGCCTCGCTGCCCGCGTAGCAGAGCTCCAGATGACGGTCGATGGGGCCTTGCATGGCGATGATACTGCGGATCCATGTCTGCTGAAACGATTCCGGAAGCGGGCAGTCAATGTGCTGATTCAACTCGGCGATGTACGCGTACATCAGCGTCTCAAATACGTGACAATGCTCTGCGCTTTCGGCAGAGACCCTGTAATACAGGATTTGTTTTTCCATTTTCATTCCTCCAAATCTGATTCGGAGGGTCGAGGCGTTTTGCCTCAAAAAGCGTGCACCCTCCACACACGGTTCATTCTATTCATCATAATGGATCACCCTTTCTGTTTTAAATATTGTATTCCATCCATCCGAATCGGATGCTGAAATTAAATGGTCGATCCCCTATTCAAAGTTCTTGAAGGGGGAGGGGGACACTTCTTGAAAGAAGTGTCCCCCTCAAATATTTTACCCTCTTTCGTGGGGCGCCTTGAATTCCCGAGACTTGGAAATGCACTTGTAGGCAGGACGGATGATCTTACCGGCGGTCATGTACTCTTCCATGCGGTGCGCGCACCAGCCGGTGGCGCGGGCAATGGTGAAGAGGGGGGTATACATCTCGGTGGGAATACCCAGCATACGGTATACCAAACCCGAGTACAGGTCTACGTTGCAGCACATTTCCTGATTGATGCCCTTGAAGTTGCAGAAAATGTCGGGAGTCAAACGCTCGATGGACTCCAGGAGGTCGAAATCGTCTCCATAGCCCTTCTCATAGGCCTGCTCACGGGCGAACTGCTTGAGGAGCATAGCGCGGGGATCCGACTTGGTGTAGACCGCGTGACCCATACCGTAGATCAGACCGCTGCCGTCGCCGGCCTCCTTGCGGAGGATCTTCAACAGGAAATCGCTCAGCTCGCCGTCGTCCTTGGGATTCTTCACGTTTTCCTTGATGCAATCGAACATCTCGACTACCTTCAGGTTTGCGCCGCCGTGACGGGGACCCTTCAGCGCGCCGATGCCGCCCGCGATGGCAGAGTAGGTATCGGTACCCGAGGAGGAGAGCACGCGGGTGGTAAAGGTCGAGCAGTTACCGCCGCCGTGCTCGGCGTGAATGACCAGGCAGAGATCCAGCAGGTGAGCCTCGGCCTCGGTGTACTTCTTGTCGGGACGGAGTACGCGGAGAAAGTTCTCGGCGGTGGAAAGATCGTCGTGGGGATTGTGGAGGGTGAGGGATTTGTTGAAGAAGGCGTTGCGGTAGACCGCATAGGATTGCGCCGCGATGACGGGCAGACGCGCCACGATCTCGATGGATTGACGCAGCATGTTGTCCAAGGTCACCTCGTCGGGGTTGTCATCATAAGCGTACAGGGAGAGAACGGCTGTCTGGAGCTTGTTCATGATGGAGCGGGAGGGCGCCTTCATGATGATATCCTCGGTAAAACGGGGGGGCAGACGGCGCAGAGTGGCCAAAAGGTCGTTGAACTCAGCCAATTCCTCGGTCGTGGGCAGGTGACCGAAAAAGAGCAGGAAGGTGGTCTCCTCGAAGCCGAAACGGTTCTCTGCGGTGAAGTTATGAATAAGATCCCGCAGGTCATAGCCGCGGTATTCCAGAACGCCCTCAACAGGGTACTTGTCGCCCTCGCTGACCACGTAGCCATGGGCGCTGCCCACGCGGGTTACACCCGCCATGACACCGGTGCCGTCGGCTTCGCGCAGGCCGCGCTTGACGCGGTATCCGTCGAAAGCGGAGCGAGGAATGGAGTAGGCCGAGCGAGAGGACGTCAGCAGAGAGTTAAATTCCTGCTCGATGCGTTCATCGGATTCGTTGGAGTCGTGATTATAAGAATTGTGATTGAATGACATAATGGGCCTCCATGGATGGTGCGAATTTGCCGCATGAGGCGGCGGATAAAAAGAATGGATATAGTATAGCACACTTTTGAAAATTTTGCAAGAGAAAAATGTAAAAATTTCAAAATTTGTTGCAAAGAACTCAAAAAATATGGGTTTACACAGGTTGGTTTGCATGGGATTTACATTTTATTTTCAATATTGCGTGCGTTAAGCGGATTTTTGAGGCGCTGAGGCGCGAAAAAGCCCCGCATAAGCGGGGCAGGAGCTACGATTGCAATTTGGCCACCCATTCATTCCAACGGGGGTCGGCCTGGATCTCGGGCTTTACAAAGCTGTATTCCGGCACGCTCCACCAAGGCCAATCCTCGGCAAGGCTCATGCTGGAGGTATCCGGGTGCAGATCATCATAGGCTTTCGCTTGTACCATATCGTAGGGAACCAAACGGATCAGCGGCGCGGTGTAATACCCGTTTTCGCTTTCGCAATAGGCGGCGAAACGGGTGAATTGGTCGAGAGATGCATCCAAAGCCTCAAACGCCTCGTCCTTTCGCCCGTCGAGCCACAGGTACAGGGAAAGCAACGTATACAGCCGCGCGATAAAGTAGTGATGGCGGCCGCAGTTTCCGTCGGTACAGACGAGACCGAATATGTCTATGGCTCCGCGCAGGCTTTGTACCTTATCGGCGGGGGAGATGTTCTGATTGTAGGAAAGTACAGTGGTGGCCATCAGCTCAGAGCAGGCGTGTACGGCTTCCAGCAGTGCTTTCCCGTGGGCCTCGGTGCGTTTTTGACCGTCTGTTGCCCTTGCTTTGAGAAATTCGCGAGAATTGTACAGGCTTGGCATCGTTTGGATGATCTCGTTGGCTCGTTCGTGATCTCCGATATTCAGGTATAGCTGTGTCAGTTGGTGAACCGCGCGGTGGCGATCCTCGCCGTACGCCATGGTTTTCAGCAGTTTTTCATAGAGTAAAATGGCTTCCTTCCACTCGGCGTAGGTACGGTGCTGTTCAACGTCGTACACATCGTACCCCTCGTCGTCGATCAGATGATACTCACCATAGCGTACGTAACCCGCATTGTAGAGAACCGAGGCCAACGCAAGCATGAGCTTTTCGTTTCCGGGAAATTCGATCAAGGCCTCTCTGGCCAGCGCGAGACATTCGTCAATATTGATATCCACGCCGTTATTTTGGAAATTCATGAGTTCGATTTTTTCGACCAGCTCGTCGATCTTTTTTGAACGCTCGTCGTCGTATCCGAATAGCTCATCAATGGTGATGTCGAAGTAATTCGCAATCGCAGGTACGATCTCCATATCAGGGTAACTGCCGCCCGACTCCCAGCGAGAGACGGCCTGCGCCGTCACACCCAGCATCTCGGCCAGCGCATCTTGGGTGAGCCCATCGCGGCGGCGCAGCTCCCGTATTTTGGTTCCTATGTTCAGTTGCATATAAGCGTCTCCTTGAAATTTGATTTTCACCGGTGTGCTTACAGTATAGCATAGGCAAGCGGGAAAGTCAATGATCAAATAGTTGCTGACAATTCAACCATTGTTTGTATTTTGAATGTTCCTGAAAAAGGGGTGCGGGGGAAAAACTTCTTTCAAGAAGTTTTTCCCCCGCAAAAAATCCCCTATCTTACTTGATCGGCGCAGGAACCACCTGAACCTTGAGGACGTCGGTGGTGCCGTTGTCTCCGGTTCCGCCCGCAGTGACCACGACACGGTCGCCTATGTTGACGTAGCCAAAGCGCTTGGCGCAGTCGATGGCGTGTGTGACCAGCACGTTGGTGTCTGCCTGGTAGCGCGCCTTGATGGGATATACGCCCCAGCAGAGGGAGAGCTGATTGTAGGTCTTCTCGCTGGGCGTAGCGGCTACGATGGGCTCGGCAGGACGGTACTTGGACAGATGTTGGGCGGTGTATCCCGAACGGGTCACCGTCAGAATGGCCGCTGCATTCAGGTCGCGAGCCGTGGTGCAGGCTGCGTCACAGATGGCGTTGGTCGCATCGGTGTCACGATCGTGAGAGGCGATGGCGCGGTATGCTCCGATGTCGAAGGCGTCCTTCTCGGCCTGAGCGGCGATTTTGCACATAACTTTGACCACCAAAGCGGGATGGTCGCCCATCGCCGTCTCTCCCGACAGCATAACGGCAGAGGTGCCGTCAAATACCGCATTGGCTACGTCGGTGATCTCCGCACGGGTGGGCGTGGTCTTGTGGGTCATGGACTCTAACATTTGCGTGGCGGTAATGACGATCTTACCCGACTGGTAGCAACGGCGGATAAACCGTTTTTGCAGACCGGGGAGGCGCTCGTAGTCAACCTCAACGCCCATGTCACCGCGGGCGACCATGATGCCGTTGGCGTGCTGGAGGATCTCCTCGAAATTTTCGATACCCTCCATATTCTCGATCTTGGCGATAATACGGATATTGTGACCGCCGTAGTAGTCCAGGTAGTTACGCATGGTGATGACGTCGTCGGCGGAGCGCACGAAGGAAGCGGCTACGTAGTCCACGTCGTTTTCCACACCGAAGCGGAGGTCGGCCATGTCGGTCTCGGAAAGGTAGGGAATATCCAGATGGACGTTGGGAATGTTGACGCCCTTGCGGTTGGAGAGGGCGCCGCCTGTGACCACGTTGCAGATCACGTCGGTCTCGGTCAGCTCGGTAACGGTCATCTCCAAACGGCCATCATCAATGAGGACGCGGTCACCCACCTTGAGCTGGGAGGGAAGCTCGGGATAGGTCATGGAGACACAGGTTTCATCGCCCTCCACCTCGCGTGCGGTAAGCGTGAACGTGTCTCCCGGTTTCAGAGTGATACTGCCGTTCTTAAAGGTGCCGATACGAACCTCGGGACCCTTCGTATCCAACATAATAGCGGCGGGCTTACCCAGTCTCTCGCGGACACGGCGGAATGTTTCGATCACTTCTTTGTGAGATTCGTGATCGCCATGGGAGAAGTTAAGGCGGGCGACGTTCATGCCCGCTTTCAGCATTTCGGTCATGACTTTCTCGGAGCGGGATGCAGGACCGATGGTGCATACAATTTTTGTTTTCAGCATGGGAGACTCCTTTATTTTTGTTTCATTTCATATTATACCATATTTTTGCTTACTTGTACAGGGGATTTTCAAAATTTTTTTGTGCAATTTACGGAATGAGGTTAATCAAAATGATGGGTTCCTTATATCAGAATCGATATATCCTCTCATTCCCGCGGGTATTCGTTGGTGTGCGGCTTCTGTGCCCGCGCCAAGCGATTCCAGGTGATGCGATCCACCCGACCGTCCTCGGGGAGACGTTGGATCCGTTGGAAATCCCGGATCGCCTGCTCGGTTACGGCGCCGTATACCCCATCGACGGGCAGAAGCTCGGCGTCCTCGCCGTATAGAGTGAGAATATCGCGCAGGAGAAGCTGGATCACCGCGACGTAGATGTTGCGATCTCCTCGCCCCACCGAGTAGTCCGCGGGATGGCGTGGGAAAATGTAGACAGGATCGGGACGTGTTCCGGCTTCCACCGAGGCCAAATACTCGTTGAACAGCATGATCCATGTGTCGGAATCCGCTGCTCCTGTGATGGGCAACCCGTACTTCCGTTGGAATGCCTCCAGAGATACGCGGGTCTCCTCTCCGAAAATACCGTCCTCGTCCACCGAGGGGATGCTATCATCAAACCTGGATAGCTGACGCAGATACCTCTGTAAATTGTAGATGGCTTGTGTTTCGTATGGTGATGTAGCCATGCTTGGCTCCTTTCGTGGATGATGGAATGAACGGCTCTCTCCTCAGCTTCCCACTGCGAATCCCGGGTATTGCCCTTCGTTCAGACGGCTGCCGATGTAGAGATCGCTGTACAGGTCGGTGATCTCGCCCCAGGTAACGGCGTTTACAATGCCCGAAACGGGGAGCCCGACGGTTTCCTGAAAGGCGCGTACTGAGGCCTCGGTGCGGGGACCGAAGTAGCCGGTGGGGGTAACGGCGGGGATTTCCGCGATGTATTGAGATATGAAATTCAGGTATTCCTGCAACACCCGTACCGACTCGGATTCCGAGCCTTGACGCAGTACCGTACCGCCGAAGGGAATGATGTTCCCCTCGGTATAGGTGACGGGAATTTGACGGATGATGCCATAGTATGCGTCAACAATGGCGTTCCATGTTTGCTCCCCCACGATCCCGTCTACGGGAAGTCCCAGCGTCGCCTGCGCGGCGTAGACTGCGTTTTGGGTAGACTGTCCGAACACGCCGTCGGTCTCCAAGGGTGGAATGGTATCATAGTAAGCCGAGAGATAGTCCAGATAGTATTGCAGGAGCGCAACCCCCGTATTCTGATCCCCCAAGGACAGATTTTCCGGGAATTGGCGATCCACTTCGTTGTAGCGCAAGCCCTCGGAGGTCAGGCTGTTCAAGCGCTTGACCGCGGTGTAGATCCGTTGGATCGCATACCAGGTGGCATTCCCCACAATGCCGTCATCGGTCAGATTAAAGGTTCGTTGAAAGGCTTTGACCGCCTCCTCCGTGTCGAATCCGAAAATGCCGTTGGGGTATCGGATCTTGGGGATGTTGGGATAATTGTCAGATATACGGTTCAGACGGATCTGAAGCTGACGCACCTCGCCTCCCGAGCTGTCTAACCGCAAGGGCTCTGCCGGCGCCGAGGGAGTGGCGCCCCCGATGGGCGCATTTTGAATGATATCAATATTGCTTCCGTAGTAGTTGGTGAGGATCTCGTAGGGGGTGTATCCCGCTTGGGCGAGTCCTACCGAGCCCCACTGGGAGAGCCCGTCGCAGGTAACGGTGGTTCCGTTGCAGTATTGGGCGAATAATGGCTCGATAGAGCCTTGACGGCGTATGTAGTCGTTGAAAATCTCCGCCGCAATGCGTTGAATGTTTTCGAATATGTCCCGCCCGTTGACGAAATACTGGTCGTAGCGGGTAGAGTTGGTGATGTCAAAATCGTAACCGCGGGAACGGTAGTATTCGGTATAGACGCGATTGAGGGCGTAGGAGATCTGGGCGTATATGTTGGCGCGGATGGCTTCCTCCGGCCAGGTTGGGTAGATCTCGCTGGACGCTACGTTCATGATGTAGTCCACGAAGGGGAGAGTCACGTTCTGGGCAGGTTCATCGGGCTCGCCCAAGTGAACCGTAATGTATTCGGGAATGACGGGTAATCCGACAGCCATAGGCACCTCCAATAGGTTCAGAGATTGGGGCCTTCGCCCTCATAAAATTTTTCTCCGTCGGGACGAAGTCCCTGGGAATAACCGGACTCGGGAAGGGGAACCAGCGAGGCGCGCTGGATGGAGGTAATGCCGTCAAAGATCGGAATGCGGATGTAGGATTGAGTGAAGTAATGATCCAGGTTTACCTCGGCGTCATAGAGGGCGTAGGGCGCGGGCGCGCCGTCCCGGGCGGGCTCCAAAGAGAGGGCGCGCGCGGGTGCCGGAAGGGTGAGAACCTCGGTTTTCCCGTCGCCGCCGCTGTACAGAACGGCTACGACCTCGCCGCCGTTTCCGTCCGAGATGGAGCGGAATTTTCGCAGAATGATCTCCGCGCCCTCCAAAGGAATGGCGCCGTTGGCGGTGGTGATCTGAAAGACCAATTTCCCGGCTCCCGTCATTTCGCTTGTGGGGCGGTCGGGTGTGGGATACAGGGGGATAGCTTGCGGGTTTCGTTCCATATGGGTACCTCCGATATCAGTACGTTGTCCTTATAGCCTATGCGCTAAGGCAAAATCCGGTGACAGACTCTTGACAAAATCAGCGGGATGGAGTATAATGGTAGCGGATCGCGAATAAACAGGGAAGGATGCCATGAAACGTGAAAATGGAAAAGAAA
>JAZQXS010000075.1:0-5988 GCA_045633025.1 Eubacteriales bacterium
AAACGGGCCGACTCTTTTTGGGAGTCAGCCCGTTTTTCTTATTCAAGGGGACCTCTAAATATTCGGCGTGCAGAGAGTGGCGAGAAAATTTTTCGTCAGTCTAAACAAAACTCCGCACGCGTAGTGCCTCCTACGCGAAGGAATTTTGTGACGACATCCGAGCATAGCTCGGGGCGGAAAAGATTCCGCCGATTCTCAGTGCGACGAATTTTTAGAGGTTCCCTCAACAATGGTGATGCGAATATCCCCCGTAGAGGTCGTGATCGAGCATTTCCCGCCCGTCACGCACGCGGGAACCTTGATGTCCCCCGTAGAGGCTTTGGTGACGAATATCTTCTCCGAAAGCAGCGTCCCCGTGACGTCGCCTGTGGAGGTCTTCACATAGATTTCGGCGGCATCGCAACCGTCAAGTTTCACGTCACCCGTATCTCTCTCAATGGAAAATTGCTCTGCGGCGATGACGTTCGTCATGGTCAATTTTCCGGTATCTCCGCTTGAAGTAACGCTCTTACACGCCACGTCGGTCAACTTCGAGTCACCTGTGCTTACACGAATGCTCACATTCCCCTCGCAGGTCACGTCCGTGACGTTCACCTTACCGGTTGACACCGACAGATCCAGCGAGCCTGCGGACACGTCTTCGACCCGAATATCCCCCGTGCTTGTCTTGATCTTCATAAGCCCTGCGGCAGAGGCGCGATTGGTCACATGGCCTGTGCTTGCGGTAATATCCATGCTTTCAAATTGGAAATCCTCGGGTATCTCCATATCCCCCGTGCTGGACTTGATCGAAAGCGCCCCGTACTCGCCCTGGGGAATGGTGACGGTCATTTTAGAGGTTCCGAAGCCGATCCCGATACACTCGTACCATTCCCTTGTGTCCACAAGCTCAATGATCAGAGTCCCGTCGGAGACCGTGACCGAATGCTTCAAATTTTTCTGCTCGTGACACTCGACCGAGGTAACAGTTCCTTCGGTCGGAACAAACTGAATGTCCGCGGTGTCCGTCACGATGGTAATGTTCTGATATGCTTCATGGATCTCGTAATGGTTGGTCTCATATTTGACCGTTGATAATTTTGTAAAATCCCATTTCAACGCGCTCATCACGCCCACAAAGGCCATGCCGCCGACCACAACCAGCGCGGCCGCGACGATGAGCCAAATTTTTGTCGCCTTTCGCATTATGCCCCCTCCTTCCGGATAAAGCAGGACTTGATGCCCCGCCACATCAGCTTACCCAGCCGCCAGATCCCCTTGGCCGCGGCGTTGCAACTAAAGAATCCAAAGATCGCCAATCCTCCGCAGACAAATCCCGCGCTCAAAAGCGCCAAAGCCGAAGCGGGATGTCCCATCACGAACAGGAGAACCGCTCCCGCCACACCGGCCGCAAGTCCCGCGCCAACGCCAATATCTGCGGCGTACAAGCTCACCGCCACCGCCCAAAGCACGATGTACACAGCCACAACCACCACGGCCAGCGACAGCAGAATGGGAAACCACACGGGAGAGCCCACCGCGATGAGGACGATCTCCCACGCCCGCAGCTTACGCTTGGGCTTGACGCGAGCCTTGACCAGCTTGGGCAGGGGCATATCCAGAAGGATCTGCTCCGCCGCCGCAACCACCGAGCCCAGAGATGCCACCGCCTCGGTCTCGGGGATCCCCTCCTCCATGCGGTCGTCGATGATCTCGGTGTAGTAATCCACCGATGCCCGTATATCGGCCTCGGGCAAAGCGCTCAGCGCCCCGCGGAGAGCCAAAAGAAATTCCTGTTTATTCATGCTTAACCTCCTCTTGGGTCACGAATCTGTAAATGCTCATGATCTCCGCCCACTCCTCCTTGAAAGCCTCGATGCGCGCCAGTCCCGCCTCGGTGATATGGTAGTACTTGCGCAGCCGCCCGTTGTGCTCGGCGGAGCGCACGGTCAAAAGCTCGGCGGCCTCCAAACGGCGCAGAATGGGGTATAGGGTGGACTCGGATATGTCCACGTATGGCTTGATGTCTTTAATGATTTGGTAGCCATAGGAATCCTCATTCTTGATGGCCGCCAGGACGCAGACATCCAAGAGCCCGCGTTTGAGTTGTATGTCCATGGTTTCCCCCTTTCGCAAGATTGCTGTTCTTCGTATAATACTATACCACGCACAGTATCATTTGTCAAGAGGGTTTTGAAATATTTTCAAAAAAGATCCTCGGCGTTGAGGCCGAGGATCTCTCCCTATACAATTCATTCACGCCACAGGCGAAACCGCTCCAGCAGACTCTCTTTGTCGGCAAAGATCACGTCCAGCTCCTGCATCCGCTCCTCCATCGGTTCGTGCTCCGCTCTGTCACCGCTCATGGGCATAGCTGAACCGAACAGAACCTCGTAGAGCCCGTCGTGACTTGGGTCATCCCCCTCGAAGGGGAGACCCAGAACCCGCGCTATGGTGTGGAGCTGATTCCAGCATTTCAGAATATGACCGTAATCTTGATCGGCCGCCGAAAAAGGCTCATCAAAGCTACAAGTCGCCACGTCATCCACGATACAAAGAGCATACTCGGCGCAGAAACGGTTCAGTTGGGCTCGATTGCGAAAATACAAAAGCTCGCTGTCAGCGTGGAGCAGAGCATCCTCCTCCCCGTCCTCCGGATAGTAGGACAGGGTCAGATATTCCCGGCCGCGGTGGATTATCCGAAGAGGATACACCTCACGGCCGCGAATAAGAGCCAGATCGGGGATGGCTGTCTCCCCCGCCTCTGCCCCATCAGCCACGCCGCAAATGTAGCGCAGATGGTCTTCCTGGGAGGTCAGTTCCTTGGAATTTCCAAAAAATCCCGCCCCGCAAAAACAGAGGAAGAACAGAGCCGTCACCACCTCGCCGCCCGAAACGGCACGATGCGCGATCACATCAGCCAACGTGGATGTAGCTAAAAGCAGACCGAGCACCCCGACAACGGCGTGAGGAACAAACAGCGCGGGATGCTTGAATCGGCGGTAAGCTACGGTCACAAAACCGTCCTCACCCACACGGTAGGAGCAATCCAGTCGGTCGGCGGAGAGCCCGGGGTTCTTCCCGCCGATGGCGTGGTGAGAGCCCAGCCAGAATTTTTCCTGATTACGCTCAAAAACAAAGGCGTCCTGTCGCCTCTGCATTCTTAGCGGAGAAATAGGCGGCGGAAGTACCGAGGCATTGATTTGCCTCGGTATTTCTGTTTTTGTGGGCTTATGATGCAATGGCATCGGATGTTCTCACGGTATGTTGTTCTCTGAAGCCTACAGTGAACACGATGTCGATATCGTTGCCCTCGGTGCGTGACCACTTTTCCTTCTTTTCGTAGACGTATATCTTGGATATGAATGCGTGTACGATCTCGGGAGTAAGCTCCTGAATATCAATAAATCTGTTGGCGTTGGTAATAAAATCGTCTATCGAATTCCGTTCACTTCCATAGCTCGCTTCGGCTTCTTCAAGCTCAGCGAGCTTTTTTGTTAGTGTTGATTGCTCCGCTTCGTAGCTTTGTGCCATCTTGTCGTAACGTTCATCCGTAATACGTCCGCTGACATTGTCCTCGTAGAGTTTTTGAATGATGCGGTCAAGCTCGTCTATACGCTTTCTTGTTTTTACGATCTCTGCCTTGACAGCTTTGAGCTTCTTCTCATCTTCATCGCGCTTCTTGGCGCGAGCCTTCTCATAGAACACCTCGGGATTCTCTCTCGCAAGCTCGGTTACCCACCGTATCTGCTGAAGAACAATTTGTTCTAATGCTATAGCGTTGATCTGATGCGCCGAGCATCTGTCCTTGCCCTTGCGCTGATAAAATCCGCAACTGTAATAGTTTTCTTCGGGAAGCATCGTCTTGGCTCTGTGCAGATACATTCTGTTTCCGCAACTCGCGCAGGCGATTACATTGTGGAAGATATCTACCTTGCCCGACTTATCGGGGCGGTTGCGACCGTCAAGAATGAGCTGTACCGTTTCAAAATCCGATTTGCTGACGAGAGCTTCGTGCGTGTTCTCGAATACCAACCATTCTTCCTTGGGCAAGCGTATCTGCTTTTTGACCTTGAATGACTTGATCTTCGTCTTACAGTTTACGGTGTTGCCGATATAATCCTGATTGCGGAGGATGGAACGTATCGTGGTGCTTGACCATCGATAAGGATCGGTGATATCAACACCGCTGTGTACGTATCCGTATTTCTGATAGAGATACTGTCCGGGAGTGATGATCTGATCGTTCTGTAAGCCCTTGGCTATCTTTTTGAGATTGGGATCCTTGAGAAATTCTTTGAAGATTCGTATGACGATATCCTTGGTATCGGGATCGGGTATGATTCGTCCGTTGTTATCGGGATCCTTAATATATCCGTACGGCGCGTTCGTCGCAAGGCGTTCACCGCGCTTGGCTTTGCTCTGAAATGTGGCTCTGACCTTGTGACTGGTGGTCTGGGCATGCCATTCGTTGAAGATATTAATGATGCCAAGCTGCTGTTCATTCTCGCTGTGAAGGCTATCGTAGTTATCGTTGATAGCGATAAAGCGAACATCATATTCGGGAAATGTCAGCTCGATATACCGTCCGGTCTCAATATAGTTTCTTCCGAGACGGGACAAATCTTTTACGATAATGATACCGATCTTGCCATCTTCCATGTCTGCCATCATGCTTTCAAAGCCGGGACGGTTGAAATTCGTACCGCTGAAGCCATCATCAATATAGAATTTCGTGTTGCGGAAGCCCTTGCTCTTGGCATAATCCGTGAGGATCTTTCTCTGATTCTGAATACTATTTGATTCGCCCTGCATGGAATCCTCGTGGCTGAGTCTGCAATATAATGCTGTAATTTTTTCGTTTGTTTCGTGCATGGTCTCTCTCCTTTCTACTCTTAAACCATTTGTTTTACAAAACAACCGAATAAGCTGCAAGCATATAGTACCACAAAGGTTTTCATATATCCAGTGTTTTTCGGAATGTTAAGAGTAAAGTAACATATCATTTTTGTCATCGGTTTCGGTCTATCAACTCGTCAATTTTATCGAACGCTGTGGCTTCTTTGCTTCGGTCAAGGTAATTTGTCACGTGATATACCTTGCCGCTGATCTCATGCTCACTCTGAAGACCAACGTAGTTTTCCTTCTGCGCTTCATAGTAACGAGCGAATGCTTCGGGATCCTGATAGCCTGTTTTGCCGTGTGTATCCCGAAATAAAAACTGAATGGTAAGTAGAATTCTTTTAAACCATCCGGCATTAATATACTCATCACAGACGAACCAAGTGGAGAGGAGCTCGTCCTCTTTCCTCTGCTTTTCCGCTTCTATCTCACGGCGCTTTTGCTGAACTTCTTCCCAATCTTCAACGCTTTCTCCGTTACGAAGACGAGTGCGGTCATCGTGAAAGAGACAGCATATTCGCTTCCATATTTTTTTAAAAGTCATCCTTAACCTCCTTGATCTTTGTGTGCCGTAGCGTTTCCTCAAGAGAAATTTTACCGCGCGTTCTGCGCACATTATTATAAGCCTGACGCTGAATCTCATCGAGCTCTCCGGGCTCAACCTCCATGCAAGAAGCGACAAGTCTTACCATCATATCCGCATACACAGCGTACCTAAACATCGCTGTTGAGATACCTCCGAGGCTATCTGCACATGCTATTTGAATGGAATCCGCGAGGGCTTTCGTGACAAAAGAATTGCCACCACCGAGTGCAAGCTCTCCGATATATCGCTCGATTGCCTTGGCAACAAATTCATTTCTCGACGAACATTTTGCCAAAGATAAGAGCTCATCTGCCTTTTTTACGAGCTCACGGTCAACGTAAATACTGATTCTTTGCTTATTTTCCGGATCTTTCATAAATACCTCCAAAATGGCGAAACACCAATGATTGTCACACTGCTGTTCCGTTGTACAGCGGGTGAATTGTGGGTCATGGAATACAAAAGGTGCACACTTTGACACCAAACTCCCAAAATGGAATACAAAAGTGACACGCGCCTGA
>JAZQXS010000076.1:0-1983 GCA_045633025.1 Eubacteriales bacterium
GTTTAACTCTTTTCAACACTTTTTGTTTCGGGCTTGCTTGTAGCTCGCCCGCTTTATTGTCGCTTCGCTCGTTTTCGGCTCCCCCAGTAGAACTGGGGGTTTATTTGGATACCAATAAAGGAAGATCCCCTCTCGCTCTGAGAGGGGATCTTTTGATCAGCAATACCCGCCATCGGCCTCGGGCAGACTTTTCCACTGGCCGGTGGAGACCATGAAATTATACATCTTACCTACGAAGGCTTTGAATTGGGCGTTCTGCTCTCCTTCGACCATGCCGGTCACGGTGTCGCCTCGGATAGCGTAAGTGTACCCGTTAGCGCGGATACGGATGACGTATTCGGTGTTCGGCGTCACGGCCACCTCGATATCTCCGGTTTGCTGCGGGTGCATATCCGCGGGCATATCCATGATACCGTAGGATTCCACCAAATACCAGAGGTATTGCAGCTCCACCTCGGAGGGCTTGTATTTCGTTGTAGCCTTATTGGGGACGGCGGAGACCAGATCCTTCTGCACATAGCCCTCGAAGGTGTCCAGTACGTTGGGAACGAGTCCGATCTGACTCTCAAACCGAATCGCAAAATCCGCAGGGCGCGGGGATGCGCTCAAATGAGGCGCTGCCTCGTCCACCGTAAAGTACCAGCGGATCTCAAAATTATCGGTTGCGCCGTACTCGTTTATGGGTGCGGTTACATCAAAGGTCAGCATATAGTTCCCCGGCGTGGCCAGGTCGTATGCGGACACATCATAGGTGACGCTGACCTTTTTTCCGTCCTCCAGAAGATACATAGGCAGATGGAAGAAGGTATCGCTGACGGCAGGGTCTACCCACTCCCCGTCCTCCTCGCGATAGATGTGGAATACCTCGCCGTAGCCGATGGTACGCCCTGTGTTATTGATCAATCCCACTTGTATTTCGGTCATGCGGCTTCCTGTCTCAAACTTCAGAATCTCGATCCGCGTGTCGAATCCCTCCAGCTCCGTCTCAGCGACTCTGAGATCTGTGATACCGTAATATACCCAATCGGAGGGATAATTTTCGTATTTCTTCACGGGATCGGTGAGCAAGAATACGCCCAGAACGATCAAAGCCAAAACGGCGGCGATCATGACCCACAAAAGGGGCTTTTTATAGGAGAGAATACCCTTGATACGGGATTTCACGTCGGTCTCCCCGAAGGCGGGAGGACAGAAGGGACGGCAGGGGGATGTTCCTTCGCAGGCAAGGAGCGCGCGGGCGTAGGAGCGGCGGGTGGAATCGTCCATATTCCGCACCACACGCTCGTCGCAGGCGGCCTCCATATCCCGGCAACAGAGGATGTAACAGACCCACACCAGAGGATGGAACCAATACACCGTACAGACCAGGAAGGCCAACAGCTTCGTAACGTGATCCAGCCGCTTGAGGTGAGCGGATTCATGCGCCACAACGTGGGCGGTTGTTTCAGCGTCCAAACCGTAGGGGAGGTAAATACGCGGGCGGAAAATCCCCATGATAAAGGGGGAATCAACACGCTCGCACTGCCACAGCGTGGCGCGCAGGGGAAGCGCTTCCCTGCCGTCGGCCTTAGTCGCCATGCGGACGCGTCGGCGCAGGCGGATATACGCTACAACCGTATAGCTCCAAAGCGCGATCATACCCAACAGCCACAGGATAGCCGCGACGGCTATGACGATTTGCATTGGATTGACGCTGTCTCCGACACGGGAGGAAAATGACCCTTCCAATAATGTATTGATGGGCTTTTCGATGATGGGTACCCCCAGGTCAAGAGCAGGAGTCTGGGCGTAAGGGATATCCAAGGGAATGGGCTTTGCGCTGGGGATCAGACTCAGGACACTCTCTATGGAGAACGGTATGAGCAGACGAACGGCAACCAGCCCCCAGCCGAGCAGAACAATACGGCGGGGAATACGCTTTTTCAGTAAAGCGCGGAATAGGATGACCGCCAGCATGATCCACGTGGCGGGGAGAGCCATATT
>JAZQXS010000077.1:0-3575 GCA_045633025.1 Eubacteriales bacterium
GATATCCTTGAGCAGGAATTCCAATCCCAACCCGTGAGCCTTGGCCGCGGCGATGGTGTGGCGCAGATCCTGGCGCACCAGCTCCTCGTCGAAGCTCGCGAGAGCCAGGAAGGCAGGAGTAGGCTTGTTGGACATGATGTACTTTTTGGGCAGAGTAGCGGCAAAATGCTCGCGGTCGCTCCACGGGCTGCAGGAGATCTTGCGGATGTTAGGCATCCGATCGATGATATCCAGGCGGTCGTCCAGCCGTTCACAGCAGCCGTAGTAGACCGAGCCGAAGCGGGAGAAGATCTTGGACATGTAGGGCACCTCAAACTCCTCGTTGATGGCCGGCGAGACGGCGGTGAAGAGCTGCGCCATGCTGTACGTCCAGCCGTTGTAGGTGGTGGGATTGGGGATGTCCTGCTCCCAATCGGCCACCGCCAGGCGGTCGGAATAGATATAGCTGCAATGGCACAGAGGACAGTTGGTGTCATACAGCCCCAGCTCGTTGATCTGATCCAGCATGGCGAGGGTAGCGTCGGTATAGCGGCCGACGATGGCGTGGATCAGCTCGGGGCGATCGATGAGGTCGATGTAGCAGTTCTCCACGCCCTTCCAGAAGGTGATCTGATCCCACAGACCCGCATGGAGCTGGAAGCCCCGCAGACGAACGGGAGCGATGCCGACGAAGATATCCTTGGCGGTCTCCAGTAGTTCAGCCTCCAGAGCGCGGTCAATGGAGACAACGGGAGTTTGGAGCTTGGCCACGTCCTCCATCTCCTCGAACTGATCCTCAAACAGGTGGGTCTGGATCTGTCCCGTGGAGCTGTGAGCTATGCGGCGGATGTCCATGCCAACACCCGTATTGTGAATGGGGCGGGAGATGGCGATATAGGGGCTAAGCACCATATCGGCGGGCAGATGCTCCCATTTGTAGATCTCGGAGCGAAGCATCCACTCCACCCCGCTGAAGTAGGGATCCTGTACCTTGCACTGCAAAAAGCCGTCCACGTCCAGCTCATGCCAGGGCATCTGGTCGATGGTGATCATGGGCTTCTGCATATGCAGATCATTGAGCGCACGCCACAGGTCGCGCTTTTCTTTGTTCTTGTCCGAGAGAGCATACCCCATATAGCGGGACGCCAGCTCGCGGAGTATGTCGCGGTCGTGCTGGTTAATGGTCATAATAATCTCCTGATATTCTTATTTTTTACCAAAAATGGGGCAGGGCATAATCGTTTCGTCCTCATGAGTCGCCTTGGCGCAATACTCAAAGAGCAGGGCAACGTAGTCCTTGTAATAGTCCATCGGCACGTCGGGGGGTGTCTGATGGTCAACCGCGGGAATGACCTTACCTCGCCGAATGGAGGGCAGAAGCCGCTCAAATTCCTCTCGCATGGCCTCCTTGCCGTGCTTCATGCACATCTTATCAAAGTGGCCGAGGAAAGCCATCTGCGGCTGCTTGTCCAGGTAGGTGGAAACGTCCACCCCGGCCTTGCGCTCCAGGGGAAACATACCGTCCGCTCCCACCTTGGCGTACCAATCCACTGCCCGGGTGATGTCCCCGTCGGAATCGATGAACACGGGGATACCGTACTCGTGGATGACGGGAATGACCTTGCGGTAGAAGGGCGCGAGGAATTCATCGAAGCAGGCCTCCGAGATCATGGGTCCCAGGTTGTAGCTCATGTCCTCGGCAAAGCTTATGAAATCAAAGTGAAAGCGGGAAAAGACGTAGCGGAACAGCTCGATGAGCCAATCCGAGTAGGCCTCGCACATCTCATGGTACAGCTCGGGCTGGTCATAGAAGCTGTAAAGGTGATTCTCGATACCGAGCAGGACGCGGGGATACCAAAAGAATCCCTCTACTGTGAAGAAATGCAGGGTGTCGCCGCGGTCGTGGGTCCTTTGGAGATAGGCGAAATGCTCCTCGGAGACAACTGTTTCCACGGGAGGGAACAGGGTCTTTTTCACCCGTTCCCAATCCGCCTCGTCCTCCACGATGCCGAGACCCTGTCCGGGTGCCCGCGGGGTGGCGGCAGTACGGCTGTTGGTGTTGGTTTGTATGCACTTGTCCAGGCCGAAATAATCCTGGATCTCTTCCACCGAGGCGTATTCCTTCGGGAGGCCTTCCCCGCGCCAACGGCTGACGGTCACATCCCACCAAGGTACCCACTCCATCGCAGGAGCGCGGTCTACGGGGAGCCCTGATAGGTAGCGGCGGAAACGCTCGGATGCGGTCATTTGTTGCGTCATGATCAATTCCTTTCCTGTTACAGTCTGATCTTTTTGATCTCCTCAGCGTAGTACTGCACCAGCTCGAACTTGGAGCCGGGCATGAGCCTGTGGTCGGGACAGGGGATGAAGCCGCCCAGGGAGACCAACCGCTTCATGCGCTCGATCTCGGCATCCACGGCGGCCTTGTCCTTACGGAAGGCGTTCTTATCCATTTGAGAGCCGTCCCAATTTCCCTCGGCCAGCTCACGGGGGATCTTTCCCTGCTCGGCCCACTCGACGAGCAGCTCGCCCCAGTAGCCGAAATGAACGGCGGGTAGACGGTCAACATCCTTGTAACGGAGGATATTCATGGCTCTTTCGCGGTTGGTCATGATGGTTCTCCTTTTTTGTTTTTCGTTATTCGATCGGGTCTGTGAACAGAACAGGCACCTGACGTTCCTCCCAATCCTCGTCCATCCAGTACACGTTGTCGCGGGTCGCGATCACCCTCTCGTCGGGGACAAGGTGGTTTTCGTTGGTATAGAAAGCCCCCTGCTGAGAACTGAGAGGGCCGCTGACAATACAACCGCAATCACGGCAGAAGAAGTACCGTTCTGCGCACACGTGGGTTCCGGGGTATTCCTTTTCCTCAATCGTGTGCGTCCGCTTCAGATACCGTTTGTTTGTGTTGTACTGTCCGAGCGGCTTGACCATATATACGACCAGGGTTGCGGTCGCATCCTTTTTGTGGGTAAAATTGCTCACCACCGAAATACGGTTCCCGTATTTCAGTTCATTCTGATAAATTTCCTGAATGGCGGGGCACAATTTCAGCATGGACTCATTCCCTCGCCAGTTGATAGATCAGATCGTAGGCAAACTCCAGATCCTCCATGGAGCAGTGATTCTGCACGAAATGCGTGGTGCAGACCACCCATCGCTTGCCCTTCAGCAGGCCGAATACCCGGCGGATCTCGGCCTCCAGCTCCTCACGAGGCAGAAGCCCGATGGCGGTCTGGACGCAGACACCGCCCAGGATGGCGAACTTGTCGGCGTATCTGTCCAGATACACGTCGTAGGGCATTCTCGCGCTCTCCTGCCAGGGGTGGATGAGGTCGATGCCCATCTCAGCCATCCCGTCCAGAACCTTCATGACGCAGCCGTCGGAGTGGAGGCTGCAAAACGCGCCTCTTTCATGGATGTGATCCACCACCTTCTTGAAGTGGGGGTAGACAATTTTTCTCCACAGCTCGGGGCTGAACATCAGATCCTTCTGCGCGCCCCAATCGTCCGAAATATGGATCATATCGAGCCCCATGTCGATGCAGTGGTCGGCAAACTGCACCGCCCATTCGGCCTGGCGGCGGTAGAGCTCG
>JAZQXS010000078.1:0-2706 GCA_045633025.1 Eubacteriales bacterium
GCCCGAGAAGACTTTGAGCTCCTTGGCGGTCTCAAAGTCGGAATACTGGCAATCGGGGCACCAGTAGTGGGGCGGGAGGGGGTTGACCTCGGAGATACCCGCCAAATTGGCCACCACCGACGAGCCAACCGAGCCACGGGAGCCCACGAGGTAGCCTTGGGATTCGGAGTAGGCCACCAGCTTTTGCGCGATCATGTAGAGCACGGCGAAGCCGTTCTTGATGATGGAGGGCAGCTCGCGCTCCAGGCGATCCCGCACAATCTCGGGCAGGGGGTCTCCGTAGCGGGATTTAGCGGTCTCGTAGCAGATGCGCTCCAGATCCTCATTGGCGCCCTCCATTTCGGGGTTGAAGGTGCCCTTCGGGAAGGGACGGATACCGTCCTCGATCATATCCGCGATGAGGTTGGTATTGGTCACCACCACCTCAAAGGCCTTTTCCTCGCCGAGGTAGGAAAATTCCTCCAGCATTTCCTCGGTGGTGCGGAGGTAGAGGCCGCTGTCCTTGTCGAAATCCTTGAATTTCATGCCCGCTTGCAAGATCTTACGGTACACGTCATCCTCGGGGTTGAGGAAATGGGCATCACAGGTAGCGACCACCGGCTTGCCGTACTGCTCGCCCAACTCCACCACGCGGCGGTTCAGGTTACGGAGCTCCTCCTCGTCCTTGAACTTCCCTTCCTCAATCAGAAAGCGGTTGTTGCAGATGGGCTGGATCTCCAGGTAGTCGTAGAACTTGACGATCTCGGCGATATCCGCGTCGGGGCGGTTGTCGATGATGGCACGCATGAGCTCGCCCGCCTCGCATGCAGAGCCGACGAGCAGACCCTCGCGGTGTTTTTCCAGCTCGGTCTTGGGGATGCGGGGGTTACGGCGGTAGTATTTGAGGTAGCTGTACGACACCAGCTTATAGAGATTCTTGAGTCCCACGGGATTCTTGACCAGGAGCACCTGGTGGTAGGGGCGGAGCTTGAGGGGATCGGTCTTCTCGGCCATCTCGGAAACCAGCTTTTCGTAGGTACGCACGTCCTGCTCGTCCAGATCACGGAGCATACAGAAGTAGATGGCGGCCAGCATGGCGGCATCGTCGCAGGCGCGGTGATGGTTGAAGTCGCCCAGCTCATAATGGTCGGCCACCGTGTCCAGCTTATGATTCTTCAGGTCAGGGAGCAAAAAGCGAGCGAGGGCAAGGGTATCCAGATAGGGATTTTTGAATTCCATGCCGTGACGGACGGCGGCGGCACGGATAAATCCGGTATCGAAATCGGCGTTATGGGCGATCAGAAGCATTTCGCCGCCCGTATCCGTCCGCTTGCCCAGAAAATCGAAGAAGGCGCGCAGGGCTTCCGCCTCGGAGGGCGCGTCCTTGACCATGTCATCGGTGATGCCCGTGAGCTTGACGATCTCCTCGGGGATGGGGGTTTCGGGGTTGACGAAGGTATTGAAGGTATCCAGCACCTCGCCGTTCCGAATCTTGACCGCGCCGATCTCTGTGATGCGGCAATTCTGCACCGAAAGTCCCGTGGTTTCGATATCGAACACTACGGCCTCCCCGTTCATGTAGCCGGGACAATCGCCGTAGAGGGCGGAGGCCGTGTTATTGACGAAGTAGGCCTCCATACCCCAGATGACCTTCTGGCCGATCTTCTCGGCGGTGAGCATGGCGTCCTGGTAGGCCTGGACGTTGCCGTGGTCGGTTATGGCGATGGCGGTGTGTCCCCATTTATTGGCCTGCTTGACCAGATCCGACGGGGGAATGATGGCGTCCATGGAGGACATTTGAGTATGGACGTGGAGCTCCACCCGCTTTTGCTCGGCCTTATCCTTTCGGGCGGCGCGGCTGATCTTGGCGATGGCGTTGTGGTAGAACAGCAGGTCGGGGCCTTCGGTCTTGTCGCGGCGGATCTCCCGCTTACAGTAGCCTCGGATGGCCAGCACGGCGCCGTTGGAGACCACCTTGGAGATAGCGTCGGCGTCCTCGGGCATCAGATTCGAGGCGCGCACCTCGATGGAGGCGGAGTTGTCGGTGAGGTCAAAGGTAATATTAAATTTATCGCCTTGGCGGTTGGGCTCCTTGGTAAAGCCGAAGACCTCGCCCAGAACGACCAGATTCCGCGCGGGCTTGTCGATGGCGGACAGGGGGGTGGGGACAATATCGAACTCTCCGCCGAGGACAAACTCGGGGGAGGAGATGTCAAAGTCCATAAAGCCAATACGCACCCGCCCGTCCTTGACCACGGGGGTATGGACGGCGCCGCTGCCCTCGTCAAACAGGGATTGCACTCTTGGCAGGATCTCCTCGGGCTCGGCGGGCTTGGATGCGCCGCTCTGGGCTTCGGCGGCGCGGCGGTCGGACACCGATTGGGCGTAGTTCTTTTCGGCCTCGGCGATCTGCTTGTCCATGGCGGCCAAGCGCTCGATCTGCCGCTCCGACAGCGTTTCCGCCTGGATATCCTCGGAATTCTCCACGGTCACCGCGATATCCAGTCCGAACTCGCTTTTGAGGATGCGGGACATGATATCGGGGGTATGGGCATTGGTCAAGAGCATGACGCCCTCGCGGATGAAGGGAATCTCCACACGCAGTGTATCCCCCTCCAGAAAATAGCGGTACGTACGGAAAAAGCCCCGCGCCACCACGCCGACACGCTCGGTCTCCTTCAGAAGCTCGGGGACGTAGGCGGCGGTGACCAGCTCGGGGGGGTAGTG
>JAZQXS010000079.1:0-4997 GCA_045633025.1 Eubacteriales bacterium
AATATATTCATTGGTCGTTTGAGTCTTAAACCATTTGATTATGTCCGGTAGGGGCGCACCTATGTGTGCGCCCGTTTCATCATAAAAGCCTGGATTGTACAGGATAAAATGAATATGATCCGGCATAATGATATACGATAAAATTTTGGCATTCATGTATTTCGATTCCAACTCCCGTAACCATTTTTCAATGATCTGCTCGGGGCGGTTCGGGCGCACACATAGGTGCGCCCCTACCTCATCCGAAACTATATCCCCAAACAAATGAGCACTTTCATGTGTGCATATAGTGACGAAAAAAGTATTGTTCTTGGAATAATCGAAATTTTTCAGCCTTACCTGTTTACGCTTTGGGATATCCACTGCGTCAAAAAACTTTTAGATCTTCTCCGTCTTTCTCAGACAGATCAACCCGAACGCGCTGCCCAGGACGTGCTTGACCGCGGCGGTCAGCGCGATACGGGTGGCCTTGACCTCCTCGTCCTCAGCGGAGAAGATGGCGCAATCGTGGTAGAAGCGGTTGAACGCGGTGGCTACGTCCAGGATATAGCGGGTGATGACCGAGGGCTCGTAGTCGCGGATCGCCATGCGTACCCGCTCCTCATACTGGGACAGAGTCACGCACAGAGCCTTCTCCAAAGGATCGGTCAGCTTAATGCTGTCGATGGCTGCGGGAGTAGTACCGGCCTTTTCCAGAATGGAGCAGGCACGGGCATAGGTGTACTGCACGTAGGGGCCGGTGTTACCGTCAAAGGAGAGCGCGTCCTCCATGTTGAAATTGATGTCCTTGATGCGGTTATTGGAAAGATAGTAGAACACGATGGCGCCCACGCCAACCGCCTCAGCCACGTCGTCGCGTCCCTTGAGAGCGGGGTTCTTCTCCTCCATGATCTCGGTCACCTTCTCGATAGCGGCGGCGAAGAGATCCTTGAGAAGTACCACGTTACCGGTACGGGTAGCCAGCTTAGCGCCATTCACCGACACGGTACCGTAAGGCACGTGCACCAGACCCTCATACCAATCATAGCCCATGAGCTCCACAACCTTGAACCACTGCTGGAAGTGGAGGATCTGCTGGTTGGAGGTGACGTAGATGCACTTGTCGAAGTCGTACTCACCCTTGCGGTAGACCGCGGCGGCGATGTCACGGGTGGGGTAGAGGGTGGAGCCATCCCGCTTCAGGATGAGGCAGGGGGGCATACCGTACTCCTCCAGATCCACGATGGAGGCGCCGTCGTCGATCTTGAGCAGACCCATATCCCGCAGCTTCTGCACCTGCGCGGGCATTTTATCGGTATAGAAGGACTCGCCGAGATAGCTGTCGAAGGTGATATCCAACTGCTTATAGGTCTTCTCGTACTCGTCCAAACTGATCTTGACAAACCATTTCCACAGAGCGATGTTCTCCTCGTCGCCCAGCTCCATCTTGTGGAACTCGGCGCGGGCCCGATCGGCGTACTCCTTGTTGGGGGCGATGCCCTGCTCCTCGTTACCCGAAATGGCATTGTTGATCTGAACGTAGAGCTTCACCAGCTCGTCGATGCCGCCGGCCTCGATCTGCTCCTTGCTTCCCCACAGGCGGTAGGCCAGAATGAGCTTACCGAACTGGGTACCCCAATCGCCCAGATAGTTGATGCCGATGCACTTATAGCCGGCGAACTCATGGAGGCGCTTGAGGGCATGGCCGATAACGGTGGTACCCAGATGTCCGATGTGGAAGGGCTTTGCCACGTTGGGGGAGGAGTAATCCAGCACCACGGTCTTACCCTGACCGAGGTTGGGGGCGCCGTAGGCTTCCTTTTTGTCCAGGATCTCGGGGATCACACGGCCTGCCAGGTACTCGCCCGACAGGTAGACGTTCAGATACCCATTGACGGCCTCAGCGCGCTCAATGGCGTCACCCTTGACCAGGGGCGCGAGCGTGGAAGCGATCTGCACGGGGGAGCGGCGGAGGGTCTTAGCCAGCTTGAAGCAGGGCAGGGCGATATCGCCCATAGCCGGGTCGGGAGGATATTCCAGAAGCCCCAGGACGTCCTCGGCGGTCATATCGCTCTGGGGAGCGATGGACTTCACGCCTTCCAGGATACCGTCCGCAATGAGGGCTTTAATTTGAATCATCATGTGTTTTTCTTCCTTTCGCAAGAATCGGGGTACCCAAAACAGGCGTCGTCAAGCGAGCGGGCACCGTAACTGATATATTATAGCACATTTTTCTTTCTATTGCAAGATGTTTTTTGAAAAAAGATACCCCGCAGGAAAATTTCCTGCGGAGCAACAAAAAGCGGAGGGAGACAAGCCCACGCCCTATGGTGGTTTTGCATTACGGCAAACGGTTGACGTTCCCCGTCACCGCGCCACATCAATGAGCGTCCCCGCCACAAATTTCACCAAGGCCTCCCGTTCGAGAAGCATCTGCGCGCCCCGTACCCCCGCGCTGACTGTGATCTTCTCATGGTCGGCGGCGGTAGCATCGAAATAGGTGGGGAATTTCTTTTTCATGCCGATGGGCGAGCATCCGCCGCGGATGTAGCCCGTCAGACCCAACAGCTCCTTGACGTGCACCATCTCGATCTTCTTGTTCCCCGTCAGAGTCGCGGCCGCTTTGAGGTCGATCTCCTTATCCACGGGGATACAGAAGACCAGATACCCCGTCTCGTCCCCCTTGGCCACCAAGGTCTTAAAAACCATGGGCAGGGGCAGACCGATCTGCTCGGCGATGTGCGTTCCCGAGAGATCGGATTCATCCACATCGTAGGTCAGCACCTCATAGGGGATCTTCGCGGCGTCAAGCTGCCGCATCGCGTTAGTTTTGAGTGCCTGTTTGCTCATATCGTATCCTTCTCCGCAATCAACTCCCGCGCGGCGGCGCGCTGGGAATCCGTAATATCCAATCCGCCCAGAATTCGGGCGATCTCCTCCACCCGATCCGCCTCATGAATCGGATGCACCGTAGTCTCCGCCCGCAGACCGCCGTCCTCGTCGGCGATCTCCTGCTTGCGAATGACGTAATGCGCGTCCGCCAACGACGCGATCTGCGCCGAATGCGTCACGCAGATGACCTGCTGGCGAGGTGTACGGGTATCCGCGACCGCGCCTGCGGCGATCTGCGCCAGCTTGATGCCCACCTTCCTGGCGGTGCGCCCCGAAATACCCGTATCCACCTCGTCGTAAATGGCGGTGGGCACGCCGTACCGCTCGTTCAGCGCGCTTCGGATGGCCAGCATGATGCGGGAGAGCTCGCCGCCCGAGGCGATGCGGATCATGGAGCCCAGGGGCTCTCCCGGGTTAGTGGAGACCCGAAACTCCACATCGTCCGCGCCCTCTCCGCCGAAATTGCCCAACGGAGTCACCGCTACCTCAAACCGCACCTTGGGCATATCCAAAAACGTCAGCGCCTCCTGCACCTGCGCCCCCAGGTCAGCGGCGGCCTTCCTGCGGTGAGCCGTCAGCCTGGCCGCCAGCTCGGTTAGCCGCGTCGTCAAGATTGCCAATTCCGCCTCGTAATCCGCGATGCGGTCATCGGCGGTGTCGATCTCCTCCAGCCGTGCGGCGGCCTTGTCTCGGAAGGCCAGAATAGCGGGAATATCCTCCCCGTACTTGCGGGAGAGCTTGGCGATGGTATCCAACCGCCCCTCCAGACGATCCAGCTCGGCGGTGGGATCCCCCACGTCCTCGTCTCCGAAATCCCGCACGCGGTCGGCGATATCCTCGGCCTCGGCGCGGATAGCGGCGATCCGATCCATAAGCCCATCGCATTCGGGAATGATCGCGGCGATCTGGGACAGCGCCGACTCGGCGCGGTCACAAAGACTCATGACGGTGGATTTCTCCCCGTCGCAAAGGGCGCGGCAGGCCAGCGTCACCTGGCGGTTGATCTTTTCCAGATGCACCAGCTTGTCCCGTCTTTCGGTCAGCTTTTCCTCCTCGCCGGGGCGGAGCTTGGCCGCGTCAATGTCCTTGATCTGGAACTCCAGCATCTCACGGGTACGAATGCGCTCCGCTGCATCCTGACGGAGCGCGGATATGCTCTCGCGGGTAGACTTCCAGGCGGCATACGTCTCACAGTAGGAGGAAAATGCCTCCTCATCCCGTGAGTAGGCGTCCAGCAAGCGAAGATGCGCCGACTTCTGCATGAGCTTTTGATTGTCGCTCTGTCCGTGGATGTTGATGAGCAGAGCCCCGACCTCACGAAGCATACTGTGAGGCACGGCGCGCCCGTTGATGCGGGCGGTGGAGCGGCCGTCGCGGGTGATGGTGCGCTGAAGCATGAGGCTGTCCCCCTCGGGAAGCTCGATCCCCAGCTCGGTCAACGCCGCCGCGATCTCCCCCTCGGGCGGAGAAAACACCGCGCTGATGAGCGCCTTGTCCGCCCCTGCTCGGATCAGCTCGCGGCTGACTCTCCCCCCCGAAAGACAGCTCACGCTGTCGATCAAGAGCGACTTTCCCGCGCCCGTCTCACCCGTCAGCACGCAAAGTCCTTCGGTAAAATCAATATCCACCGAGCGGATCACCGCAATATTCTCAATATGCAACGACTCCAGCATAAAAGCCTACTTTGTTGGATGGGGGATAAGGGATGGGGAGAGCGGGGGAACAAGAGAGCGGGGGAGCGGGAGTACGCCGGGGGAACTTCTTATAAGAAGTTCCCCCGCACCCCTTCAAGAATTTTCAAGAAATGGATTCCAAACTTTTCAAAATTTTTGGGAGTCCGGAACCCTTTTTACAGAAAGGGTTTCGGTGGGGTACAGGGGCAACGCCCCTCCTCTCCCCCTGCATATCATTCCCGATTCTGCAATGGGAGCGGGAGTACGCCCGGGGGAACTTCTTATAAGAAGTTCCCCCAAACCCCTTCAAGAATTTTCAAGAAATGGACTCCAAGCTTTTTCAAAGTTTTTGGGAGTCCGGAACCCTTTTTACAAAAAGGGTTTCGGTGGGGTACAGGGGCAACGCCCCTGCTCGCCCCCCTACATCTCACTCCCGGTTCTGCTTGACGCGGG
>JAZQXS010000080.1:0-7032 GCA_045633025.1 Eubacteriales bacterium
GGGTGTAATCTAATTTCAGTATGAAAGCATTATTCCCTTGTCTTACGGGACAAAGGGAACAGCAAAAAGGAGGAAAACTCAATGAAAACAAAGTCGAGAAACCTAATTATCAGCTTCCTGCTTATGATTGCAATGCTACTCGGCGTGTTTGCAATCACACCGCTGACGGCATCTGCTGCGGCGATCAACGCCGTATGGTGGACGGATGCAAGTGACAACACCGACTTCACGGCAAGCTTTGACGACGAATGGGTATCGAGCAGCGGCTGGTACAGACTAAAGAAGTACGACGAAGCAAATGAAACATACATCCAAGCAGAGGGTGGTTATACCTCCGGATACGTAGGCACAAACACGCTGTTGGATTTTGAAACAGCTATCCGTCAGAACGGTAGCGGTAAGTACAAGGTTACAATTGAAACGACGTCGGGCACGACGTATGAGAGCGCGGAAAAGACCTATACGTTTGAAGGAGCTTTGGATGCGCCCCAAGACCTCCGTTGGTACCGCGAGACCGCCCTTTGGGATTCCGTCGAGGGTGCGGATAATTACTACGTTTGTCTCTATTACAAGAACGAGGGCGATACAAGCTTCAGACCTTGGTCATCGGCATGGCTTCAAAGCTCGAAAACCTCTTGTGATTTTACGGGAGAGCTCTCAAATCCCGGTACCTATTATTTCACGGTAGAAGCAAGCTCTACGGACGAAATGCTTGCAAGCTCTTCTGCCAAGAGCCCCGAGAAAACGGTTTCATACACCTATTCCGAGCTGAACGCGCATTGGGGCGACGTTAGTAGGGACCAGAGAAAATACACGCTGTGTTGGAATAACGTACCTGATGCAACGGGATATTACATGGTGTTATCCAAAAAGAACGGCGAAGCATATCAGCCCGTTAGTGGGTTTGAAAACAGGCTAAAAAAATTAACAGGACTTGACCTTTACGCCGTAATGGAAGCGAACGGAGAGGGCGATTACAAGGTGGATTTCTTCGCCTTTAACACCTCGCCTACGATCCGTGTGTCAAACGAGGTATCTATCGAGATCACGTTTACTAATTGCGAGCATAGCTATACTAAGAAGATACAAGAAAGCTATTACCTTCACTCCGAAAGCATCAGCTGTACGTCAAAAACAGAGTATTACTACGCTTGTGCGCATTGCGGCGAAATGGCGCCCAAGGAAGCGCAGTACGTTTACGAGAGTGATATCGTCGAGCACGATATGAGCGCAGGCTATCAGGCAGACGGTAAAATACACTGGCTCGCCTGCTCAAGGTGTGATTATAAAGAATTCGAAAACCACAGTCTTGTGGATAATTATTGCTCGGAGTGTGACACCACAGTTTACGGTGTTTGGCTTGGAGATATACAGATCACAAGCAAGAACTGCGACGATATTACGGGCGACGGCAGCGCCTTCTATATTCCCGAGCAAAACCGCCTGTTCTTGACTAACTATACCGATCCCGATACCAGACGCGTGGGTACGCCTGTAACCGACCCCGATACCGAATCTGAATA
Source organism: Eubacteriales bacterium (assembly GCA_045633025.1). Classification (GTDB taxonomy): domain Bacteria; phylum Bacillota; class Clostridia; order Oscillospirales; family CAG-272; genus CAMEON01. Next base: position 1,524 of record JAZQXS010000080.1, read on the forward strand.
CATTGCAATGATCTACGCCGAAAACGGCTTGAATTTGCGTCTCCGTGGTGAGAACTTCCTGTATGAGGATGCGGGCGACTTTGGTATGCAGTACGGCGTAGTGGTAGAAAACGGGGATCTGAAGATCGAAGGCTCGGGTAGCCTTTACGCCAACGCCACCATGGGCTTTTACACCATGGACGGAGATATTTATATTGATAAGAACGGCGGTCTGCTTGATGTTGTAGGTTACTACGCAATCCGATGCGAATATCATGAGCTTTATATAAATGACGGTAAGGTGAAGCTTCGTTCCCACGCAGGTAACGTGTACACAAGCGCACCCGTGCTTGACGATTACGGTTGCTACTATGCGGAAATTTCCAACGACTATGGCGGAGCTGATCCTGAGGAATACAGACCTACTACAAATATCAAATATTTCTACATTGAGCCTGCCTATACGGTAACGATTGAGCCATTTGAATGCGAGGGCGATTATATCACAGAGGTGCTTCGCTATGGCACGGAGTACGAGCTCCCCGCATGCCCATATGTCGCTCCCGACGGAAAAGCCTTCTACAAATGGGGCGTAACACCTCCCGGCAATATGTATGAAGCGGGTGAAAAGTTCACCATAACCGAAAATTTAGAGCTTACGCCTATATTTAAGGCGATTACACCTACCACACTTACCGCAACCTACAGCGGTACGATCCTTGCAGGCAACAAGATCACTCCCGAAAATATCAGCATCACGCTGACCTATAGCGATTCCTCCACGCAGCCCGTGAACGCAGGTGAGGTTGAATATTGGTACGGCGGCGTTCAGATCACCGCTCCTGTCAATTACGTATTTGGTGCAGAGCTTATAGGCGATATGAGCATTACCGTTAAATACGAGGGTCTTGAAGCGATAATGACCGTAAAGGTCGTCGGCCACGAAATTACCTTTAACGCAACCGGCGGTACGGGAGAGATGGCAAAAACTGAATACGTTGGCGAATATACGTTGCCTGCCTGCACCTTTACCGCGCCCACGGGCAAGCAGTTCAAGGGCTGGGCAACCTCCGCTGACGGAGCTATTATAGAAGCAACGACCTACAACGTAACCGAAAATGTGGAGCTATTCGCCATTTGGGAGGATATTCCCTCGACTCCCACAACGCCTATTACGTCCATCTCGGTTTCGGGTGCTGATCTGCCCGAGGTTGGCGAAACGAAGGACGTTATGGAATTTACCCCTGACTCACTTACCTACGGTGGTGAGTACAAAATGGTAGGCAGAGGTTTCCAAAAATACACAGGAACTGAATGGGTTGACGTTTCGGATACTGAAAGTCTTGAATACGGTGTAAAATACAGAGTAAACCTTGTACTTGCACCGAACGAAGGATATGCGTTTGCGGATTCCATTACCTCTGATGATGTGACTTTTAACGGCGAAGCGGGTATATTTGAAACCTTGATATCGGGCGTTGGCTACGCATCGATTTTCTATGAATTCTCATACGAGGCACCTGCAACCGATTACGGCATCACCATTGCCGATAAGGACGACTCGGGCGCGACCGTTGGTGTGCTTATCACCGAAGAAAACTGCACCGACGTTCTCGGCGACGGCACGGTTTCCTATGATCCTACCACAAACACGCTTACCTTAAACGGCTACAAGTACGAGGGCGAGGGCTTCTTGTCCGGTTCAGATTATTACTACGGTATTTGCGTTACGGAATTCTTTGACGACCTGACACTTGTGCTGGCAGGAGAGAACGTGATCACCTTGACGGAGCCTGTCGCAAGAATGATGCGCGAGACGTATTACACAGGCATTGAGCTTTGGAACGGCAATATGACGATCAAGGGCGACGGCTCGCTTGCGATCAGCTCACCGAGAGATGGCATTTATGTTTACGGCGGCGAGGACGGTCGCGGCGTACTTGAGATCGAGGGCGGTAGCATCACGATCGAAGGGGATGATGAAGGAATATACACGGATAACTCCTTCAAAATGACCGGAGGTAGCCTCACGGTAGGTGCGACTTACGGCATATACACATATTCCTTCGAAATGAACGGCGGCAGTATCACGGTAAATGCAGTTGCAGACTATGCCCCGGGCGCGATCTGCGCATACGAAAGCTTCCTCATGAACAGCGGCACCATCACGGCAAGCGCAACGGGAGAGAATGCTTATACGATCTATCTCGAAGGCGACTTCACAATGAACGGCGGAAGCTTGAAGCTCAGCGCCGACTGTGATGGTATTATCTTGTGGGAGGACAGCTCGATCGTTGTCAGCGGCGGCACTCTCGAGATCTCCGCCAAAGAAGCGGGACACGCCTTTATCCGCGTTACCGAAAGCGACGGGTCTGTTTCCATCGTTCCCACCGTTACAGGCGATTATTCCATGACCGCGAGCGTCAACGAGGACGGCAGCGGCGCAGTCATTTACGATGAGGATGCGTACGAAACCTATAAGTATGTTAAAGTAGAGCCTGCTCACGTTCACGACCACGGTTCTGCCTGGGAAAGCGATGAGGACGAGCATTGGAACGAGTGCGAGTGTGGTGACAAGGCAAACAAGGCGGCTCATAGTGGCGGCACGGCTACCTGTGAGCACAAGGCAGTGTGCACCGTTTGCGGTAAGGAGTACGGCAATTTCGCAGCTCATATTCCTAACGCGGACGATGGAGACTGCACAACCGACATTACCTGCTCGGTCTGCGGTGACGTAACCACCGAGGGTGCAGACTCTCACACAGGTGGCACAGCTACCTGCGAGCACAAGGCAGAATGTACGGTTTGTGGTAAAGAGTACGGCGAGCTTGCAGATCATATAGACGGTGATGGCAACGGTAAGTGCGATGCTTGCGATTATGATATGCCTTCCACTCCCGGAATAGATCCCGAACCCGATACGGAACCCGGCACAGAACCCGATCCGGAACCCGACACGGAGCCTGACACGGAGCCTGACACAGAGCCAGGAACCGACCCAGGCACAGAACCCGACACAACTCCCGGTATCACTCCCGGAACGGATGTTCCCGGAGATCCCGGAAATCCCGACGATTCCGACAAGAAGGATGGACTCGGAGCAGGCGCTATCGTCGGAATCGCGATCGGCACTGCCCTCGTAGCAGGCGTAGGAGGCTTCGCTCTCTTCTGGTTTGTTATCAAGAAGAAAACGTGGGCAGACTTCCTCGCGATCTTCAAAAAGAAATAAGCAATAACCAAGATAAGCGAAAAGAATTATATGAATAACTCTAAGCGGTGGGCTTCGGCTCACCGCTTTTTCTATCGATACGCAGATATTGGCATCGCTGTAGTCAAAAAAACGCCGAGAGAAAAACCAATCCCTACAAGTGTTAACTGTGAGCGATTAAAAAGCCCTCGAAAACACCCCCGATTCACCCCAATTCACCCCGAATCACCCCTAAATCACCCCGATGGGTGAATGACATTTTATGATAAATATGGTAAAATAGAGGTGTCTGAATACCTCGCACCCCGAAGGGGTGCGGGAGGAAAGAAAAGGAGAAGAATTATGAAGACAAAATTTCAATGCAAGCTCTTAGGAGCATTGCTCGCGCTGGTGATGGTGCTTTCGGTTGCGCCGTTCGGTATCTTGACGGCGTTTGCGGAAGAAGCAACGGAAATCACGGAAATCAAAAGTGTTATGGCGGCGGATCGTGTTCCGAAAGCCGGTATGGAAGTAGATCTTTTCATTCCCAATGTCCCTGACGGCGAGCATTATTCTCGCCCGTGGAACGGTGCCAATTGGTATGATTCAAAAGGTGTGAAAATTGCCCCGACCGTCAACCATCACTATGACCTCGGATATGAGTTCGAGGCAGGCCACACTTACTATGCCGACTATCAGTATACCGCAAGTGACGGCTATGTGTTTGCGGAGAATCCCATCATTACTCTCACCGGCCCCGATCCCTCTATGTTCACCTATGAGATCATCGACAGGTGGGATAACAATGAAGCCGTCACCGTGCGCTATACCTTTACAATTCCCGGTGAATTTGAGAATGCCGACATCAACAAGGTGTCCATGATGTATTACGGCTTGCCCAAGGACGGCGGAAAAAAGCCGGATCGCTGTAATGTGATTTACAATAACTGCACCATTACCAGTGAGGAATGGAACACGGGTACGTGGGGCAGTGATGCGAACTGGGGTGTTTACGCAGAAGATGGCAGCAACGCCCCCACCTTCCTCGCGGGCAACACCTATGTCCATATGATCAAACTGACCGCCAAGGACGGCTATAAATTCTCTGCGGGTCTGCACGTGCAGAAGGGCACGCAAGATGCAGAAGAGTACGGTGTTGTCACCCTTTCCGATGACCGCACAGTTGCCACTGTAAAGTTCACCTATGAGATTCCGTCTGTGGAGATCATTAATACAATAGAGCTTGTGGCGGCAAATCAGCACATGAACTTCTGCCTCCGTAGCGGCGAGAGTATCTACCTCCCTCAGCCCTTTGTGCCAAAATATGTTTTCTCTGCCGACTGCCCTTACGAGGTGGAAAATGTAAACAGTTGTGATTGGATAAATGATGAGACCGGAAAATATCTGGAATTGGGCTATCCGCAAACCTTTGAAAACGCCAAAAAGTACACTTTGAGATTCCATGTGAGGATCAAGGATGAGTTTGAAACAACGCATAAGTTTGCAAGCGGTACGGATTTGGGGTTGAACGTAACGGATTATGCGTATGCAAATTCCAGCTTTGTGGATTTCAAGGTATCCGGAGGCGAAACGACCGCGACCGTAGAAGTCACATTCACTGTTCAATTTCCAGAGGGTGCGGGTAGCAGCGCAGGCAACCCCGCTTTCTGCTACTCCTATGATGAGTTCAAGTACGCTATGGAAAGCCCCGACATCCGCTTTGTTGCTCTCGGCAATGTGGACGATATAATCACGAAGGTTGAGGGTGATGGACTCATTCCTGCCATTTCCGTCAACGGAATCAAGCATCTGAATGTGATCGGCAACGCCACCTTCACGGCTCCTGCCAACGATGACGGTTACAAAACCATCTGCGCACTCCTGCACACCGAGCAGGGTGACACCCTTACCGTTAGTGGTGCAGGCAAGCTGAAATTCCGTGCCGTTGCCAACAACTCTTACAATGCTGTAATTTACAACCAAGGCGGTAGTGTAATTATTGATAGCAACGGTGCGCTCATCGGATCCTATAATACGGCTGTTTACGGCAAAGCAATTTGGCAGGAGTACGGTGAACTCCGTATTTCCGGCGGCGAGTTTTTTGCCGAAAATGCGCTTGCCCCCGGAAGTCTCCCTCAATCCCATTCGGCCGTATATATTTACGGCGGTCAGGCTTGGATTCAGGGCGGTACATTCAAAACCGAAAGTCACATCGACACCATCGACCTCCACTACGGTCTGGATATCGGGCAATATGCCACTGTTGATCTGTCGGGCGGTACCTTCTACGGCATCCTGCTGCCCAAAAGCAGCACGCCGCTCGCCAATTATATGGACGAGGAG
>JAZQXS010000081.1:0-2330 GCA_045633025.1 Eubacteriales bacterium
TCATCACTCACTGCACCAGCGGCAGTGTTAGTCCCAAAGCGGGGCTAACACTGCTTTTTTTCGCGATGGTGCATGGAATCATTGGCCAATCAACGGAGCGTTGACACGGTAACGGATACGTGTCTTGCTTTTTGGAGCGGAATGTGGTATACTGGAGGGGATGAAAGAAAGCCGCGCGGCGGTTTCTTATTTGGAAAGGAGAATTCGATATGGAATTGAAGATTGCCGAGACGATTCGATCCTTGCGAAAGGAAATGGGGATCACACAGGAAGAACTCGCCGGCGCCATCGGCGTAACCACGCAGGCGGTGTCCAAATGGGAGCGAGGTGAGGGCTATCCCGACATCACCCTTCTGCCCAATATTGCCGAATACTTTCAAGTGACGCTGGACACGCTTTGCGGAATTGACGAGAAAAAAAAGCAAGCGGATATATCCGCCATTCTGCGGGCGACCAACTACGCATCCAGCTATGAGGACGGGGTGAAAATCGCCCGCGAAGGGTTGGCAAAATTTCCGCATTCCATTGAGCTCAAGAGCAATCTTGCCGAAGCATTGATGGGATGCCCTGCCAGATGGACTCCGCCGAGGGAGGTCTTGGAGGAAGTGATTCGTCTTTATGAGGATATCCTCGGTCACTGTCCCGATCTGAACACGATTTCCCCAAATGCTTTCTCACTACTCTGCCGAGCGTACATATCGATCGGTGAAGAGAAAAAAGCCAGGCAGATTGCTTATCAGATAAACGGAGAATATGAAAGTCAGCATGTATGGTGTTTGATTTTGCAGGGTGAGGAGCTGGTCACGCACATCCAGGAAAGCATCATACATACCTTGCCGAAAATTCATTTCATGGTACAGGAGCTTTTGAAAACACCGTGTTATACCTCGAAGGAGAAGATTGCCCTGTGCGAAAAAATGATCGCGGCATACTCGCTGTTCTATGAAAGCCGCGACTGGCCGGTCGGGCTGATGTTTTCCTACCAGCTTTATATACAGATTGCGGCGCTGTCCATAAAGCTGAACGACACCGCCGGTAGTCTGGCCGCCCTTGACAAAGCGGCCGAGCAGGCCATACGGATGGATTCCCTTCCCTGTGAAGGTGCCCCCTCTTCCCTGCTTCTCAACCGAAGCGACTTCCAATATTTTTCCTCTCCGGGGTCTGAACGGGCATATGTGCGAGAGAGAATTGAAGAGGAGCCTGCGCTCGAGCCTCTCCGCAAAACGCCGGAATATGAACGGATCATGGAAAAGCTCGGGTAATCGCTTGACATTGGGCGCATACGCCGTTTTATTTTGCATTTCGCAAAATAATTCCTGCGTAAGCTATTGCTTTTTTTTAAGATTTGTGGTATACTGATACATATTTCTTTTTGAATCAAGGAGTTTTACCCATCATGGCAGAAATTTTGACCCCCGGCTCCTTCGGAGCCAACAACCAGCCCACCGAGGCTCGCGTACTGGCCAGCGTCAATGGCAAGCCCATCACCGAGGAGGACGTAACCCGCTTCATCATGGCTATGGGCCGCAACGGCCAGGCCTACAATAACCCCCAGGGACGCGCCGCCGTTCTGGAGCAGCTCATCGCCCAGAGACTTTTCCTGCTGGACGCGCAGCGCAATCTCCTGGAGCGTGAGCAGGCCTTCAAGGATCAGCTCGCCGCCGTTAAGGAGCAGCTTCTCATGGAGTACGCCATCAACAAGTGTGTCGAGGCCGTCCGCGTTTCCGAGGACGACGTCCGCGCTTACTACGACGCCCACAAGGACGAAATGATCCAGGACGAGACCGTCAACGCCAGCCACATCCTCGTGGACTCCGAGGAGAAGGCCAACGAGCTCCTGACTTCCATCAACGCAGGCGAGATCAGCTTTGAGAACGCCGCCCGCGAGAACAGCACCTGCCCCTCCTCCGCGCAGGGCGGTAATCTCGGCGACTTCGGCCGCGGCCAGATGGTTCCCGAGTTCGACCAGGCTTGCTTCGAGATGGAAGAGGGCGAGGTCAGAGGCCCCGTCAAGACCCAGTTCGGCTTCCACCTCATTCGTCTGAATAAGAAGAACCCCGCCGAGACTTTGTCCTACAATGACGTTCGCGCTCAGCTCTTCGAGCAGCTCACCAGAGAAAAGCAGCAGGCCGCTTACCAGAGCAAGATCAACCAGCTCAAGATCATGTATCCCGTAGATAAGGCGTAAGGCAACTGATCCACAAAGCTCATACACAGAAAGGAATGGCATTATGAAGGCGACCACCATGCTTGAAACGATTGTATCGTTGCTTGGTACGCCTGCGTGTGCCATTCCTTTGTCGTCCTGTCAGACCGCCAAGGGATACCTT
>JAZQXS010000082.1:0-4747 GCA_045633025.1 Eubacteriales bacterium
TGACGAGGAGGCTTCGGTTTCCTTCAAGGCCATCCAGGGCGTGTTCCACTACCTGGATCTGGACTACGAGGGCTCCTTCGAATGCTCCGACGAGCGCCTGAACCAGATCTGGCAGACCGCCGCCTACACCGCTCACGTCAACATGCAGGAGTACCTGTGGGACGGCATCAAGCGCGACCGTCTGGTCTGGATCGGTGATATGCACACCGAGGTCAACACCATCCTGGCCGCCTTCGGCTACAACGACATCGTTCCCCGCTCCCTGGACGTGGTCCGCGACGAGACCCCCGTGGGTCAGTGGATGAACGGCATCTCCTCCTACTCCATCTGGTGGCTCATGATCCACTGCGACTGGTACCGCGCCTTCGGCGATATGGCTTACCTGGAGGAGCAGAGAGAGTACCTCAAGGGTCTGATGGGCGTCCTTGCTTCCCTGGTGGACGAGGACGGCGCGGAGCAAATGCCCGGTATGCGCTTCATCGATTGGCCCACCAACGACGACGACGTAGCCAAGCACGCAGGTCTTCAGGGTCTTCTGAAGATCGCTCTGGATAACGGCGCCTACCTGCTCCGCGAGCTGGGCGAGGATGCGGCCGCCGCCGCGTGTGAGACCGCCGCCGAGCGCATGAAGAAGCACACCCCCGCTACCACCATGGCCAAGCAGGCCGCCGCGCTCCTGTCCCTGTCGGGTCTGGCTGACGCCAAGGAGATCAACGAGACTGTCCTGGTTCCCGGCGGCGGTCACGGCTACTCCACCTTCTACGGCTACTACATTCTCGCCGCCAAGGCGCTGGCGGGTGACCATGCCGGCGCGCTCCGCGACATGAAGGAGTACTGGGGCGGTATGCTGGATATGGGCGCTACCACCTTCTGGGAGGACTTTGACCTCAACTGGATGGAGAACGCCGGACGCATCGACGAGGTGGTGCCCGAGGGCAAGGTGGATATCCACGGCGACTACGGTAACTACTGCTACGTCAAGTTCCGCCACTCCCTCTGCCACGGCTGGGCTTCGGGTCCCTGCCCCTACCTCTCCAACTATGTGCTGGGTGTCAAGAGCCTGGCTCCCGGCAAGTATCAGGTCAAGCCCGACCTGGCTTGGCTGGATTGGGCCAAGGGTTCTTACCCCACTCCCAAGGGTCAGATCAAGGTCTGGGCATTCAAGGATGCCGAGGGCAAGACCAACGTGCAGATCGAGGCTCCCGAGGGAATCGAGATCGTGCGGTAAAGGAAATTCCTGCAGGGGAGAACTTCTGAAAAGCGAATCCATTTTTTTCCAAATAACCCAGTGGGTAGGAACCCACGGTGCAAGCCAAAATCTCACTGTCCAACAGCACGTCAAAACACAAAGTAGTTTGTTTTTGAAAGTTTAGGAGATTCTTAAGAACCCTTTAAAAAGGGTTCTTAAGTCGCCGAAGGCGCGCTCCCCTATCCTCATGAATACCAATGCACTTCCCCGAACCGCTCAGCGGTATCGGGGTTCTTTTTTATCGGTGCGGGACACGCGCCCGACAGCCCCGCCGTCGAGAGCATAAGCCCAACCGCGGCCGCCATGGCGGCTACCCGCCTTTTGGGGATTCTCCGCCCCAGCGCCAACCCCCGCGCCCATAGCCTACGTATCTTGACCATCCCCCGCCTCCTCTCACGAATCTCCCTCCATTCTATGCCTCGCCAAAAGGAAAATATCAACAAATTCCTCACCATTTTTTATGCCCCCCTTGACTTTTCGGATGATTTCGTGTACAATAAAGGTAATCAGGGCTCGCGGGTCGCACCGCGCTCTTTTGAAAATAACCGTGACGCCACGGGGTAAGGAGAGACCTTATGAAAAAAACATTACACATCATCCCTCACTCCCACTGGGACCGCGAATGGTACCAGTCCTTTGAGGCTCACCGCATCAAGCTGGTGGAGCTCTTCGATGCCATCATCGAGGAAATGGAGAAATCCGACGAATATACCTACTACCACATGGACGGCCAGTTCATCCCCGTGGAGGACTATCTGGAGATCCGCCCCCACATGAGAGACCGTCTGCAGAAGCTCATCAAGGAGGGGCGCATTCAGGTCGGCCCCTGGTACGTGCTGCAGGACGAATTCCTCACCAGCGGTGAGGCCAACGTCCGTAATATGCTCTACGGCATCCAGCTATCCAAGAAATTCGGCGCCGAGCCTCTGATGTGCGGCTACTTCCCCGATGCCTTCGGTAACGTGGGACAGGCGCCCCAGATCTGTCAGGGCTTTGGCATTGACAACGCCGTTTTCGGCCGCGGACTCAATGACGTCGGCTCCGACAACCAGGTCATCCGTCAGAACGGTATTACCAAATCCGAGCTGATCTGGCGCGCGCCCGACGGCAGTGAGGTCATTGGTATCCTCTTTACCCACTGGTACAGCAACGCCAACGAGCTCCCCGCCGAGCCCGATGCGCTCCGCGAGCGGATATTGAGACTCTGCCACTCCATGGATCGCTTCTCAGTCACCGACCACCTGCTGGGTATGAACGGCTGTGATCACCAGCCCCTCCAGCGCAACCTCGTGGACGTCATCAAGCTGGCCAACGAGGTGCAGGACGAGTACAAGGTCGTGCAATCCAACATGAAGGATTACATCGAGGAGATCCGCAAATACCGCGACAAGCTCACTCCCTTCACGGGCGAGATCATCGGTCAGTACACCAGCGGTATCTGCCTCCTGACCTCCACCGCCTCCACCCACATCGACATCAAGACCCGCAACTGGAAGAACCAGCACACCCTGGAGCGCTTGGCCGAGCCCGCTACCCGCCTCGCCGCCCTCGTGGGCGGTCAGTACGACCGCGACTTCTTCCTGTACGCTTGGCGCAGACTCATGCAGAACCATCCCCACGACTCCATCTGCACCTGCTCCTGCGACGAGGTCTACGACGCCATGCTGGCCCGCTTTGACTCCTCCCAGCAGGTGGCCGACAAGATGGTAGAGAACGCCCTGACCCATCTGGCCGGCGCGGTCAACACCAACTGCGGCGGCGACATGGCCATTCTGGTGCTCTCTTTGGAGCCCGGCAAGTCCACTACCACCGTCAAGGCCAACGTGGATTTCGCCCGCGACGCAAACGCGCAGGCCATCGCCATTTACGACGCCGAGGGTAACCTCGTCCCCGCCAAGGTCAACCGCATCGACAACCAGTTCACCTACACCCTGCCGAACGACCGCTTCCGTCAGCCCCGCCGCGTAGACCGCTTTGAGGTCGAGTTCCCCGTGACCACCGAGGGCATGGGCTGGCAGGTCTACAAGGTCGTCAAGGTGGATGCCGCGCCCGCCGTGGATTGCCCCATCGTCATCCGCGAGGGCGGCATGGAGAACGAGACCCTGTCCCTGACCTTCAATCCCGACGGCTCCTTCGACCTCACCGACAAGCGCACCGGCCGTACCTTCCGCAACCAGAACCGATTGGAGGATCAGCCCGACGTGGGTGAGTCCTACAACTTCAAGGCGGGCGGAGACGCCGTTCTGTGCGACACCGCCGAGATCAGCCTCTTTGAGACTACCGCGTACAGCGCTACCTTCAAGACCTCGGCCAAGCTCCCCGGTGACGCCATCGTGACCTCCTATATCACCCTGCAGAAGGGCGTATCCCGCGTGGATATCAAGAGCGTGATTCTCAACAACGGAGAGGATCACCGCATCCGCGCCCTGTTCGACTCCGACGTGCTCACCGCACACGCCCTCTCCGAGGGTCAGTTCGACCTCACCGCTCGTCCCATCGAGCCCACCTTCACCTGGGAGAACCCCGACAATCTGCAAAAGACCCAGGCCTTCGTGGCTATGGAGCCCGCCGCCAACGGTTGCGCCGATAGCTGCGCCGAAAGCGGTGTTGAGGGCGCCTGCCTGGCCATCGCCAACCGTGGTATCTGCGAGTATGAGATTTTGCGGAACGGTCACAACACCGTGGCCATCACCCTGCTGCGCTGCGTCGCCGAGATGGGCGACTGGGGTACCTTCCCCACCCCCAAGGCGCAGTGCAAGGGCGAGTACACCCTGGAGTACGCTGTGGTTCCCTACTGCACCGCCTGCAAGGGTAAGGCCTACCGCACAGCCTATGACTTCGCCGCCCCCGCTACCCTGGCCATCGGCGCCGAGTGCCACGAGGGCAAGGTGCCTACGGCCAAGCAGTACGTCTCCTTCGACAATCCCTACCTCCACGTCACCGCCTGCAAGCAGGCCGAGGACAGAGATACCACCATCCTCCGCTTCTTCAACCTCACGGACGAGACCCAGACCTTGAACGCCACCCTCTGCGGTTGCGTCAAGGAAGCCTACCTGACCAACCTGAACGAGGAGCGCCAGAGCGCGCTGACCATTGACGACGGCACGCTGACGCTGGATATCCCCGCCAAGAAGATCATTACCGTCGAGCTGGCATAACCTTGGAAATATGTTTTTTGCGGGGGGAAACTTCTTTCAAGAAGTTCCCCCCGCACCCCCTTCAAGAACTTTCAAAAATATGATTCGTTCCCCGTCCCCCAATACCACAGTGGCCAGGAGTCTACGGTGGAGGGCAATCATCCCCCGGAAAGGAGCAACGACATGATACGCAAGCCTTTATCCATAGCCGTAGCGGGCGTGCTCCTGTGCCTCGCGGTGCTGGTCACCCTGCCGGCCTGCGGCTCTCCCAAAACACGTCCGAGCGAAAGCCACACCGCTGACACGGACGGCCATCCCCTTCCATCCGCCCCCGCCGCGGACACCGCCGCCCCATTCTATG
>JAZQXS010000083.1:0-1741 GCA_045633025.1 Eubacteriales bacterium
GTATGCTGTACAGCCGTCACTTCAATTACTTCCACTCCTCCTTCCGTTCCTTGATCATAGGCAGAACCAATGACGCGACCTCCCGCTTCAAAGCCATCATCAAGCAACCCAAGAAGCAAACGACCGATCTCAATAAAATGCTGAACGAAATGCTCTCCGAAGAATACTAAGCTTTACGGAGGTTTCCCATGAAAGCGAATGCCAAACAAATTCTTTCCACCCTGCTGGACGCCCTCATGCTGGCCGGAACCATGACCGCCTGCGCCACGGGCGGCGATCCCGCCGACACGGACGCGGCCGCTCGAACCACCGCCGCCGCCACCGAGGAGGACACCAGCCTCCGCGATAACCTGCCCGACGATTTGGACTTCGAGGGCGAGGAGATCGTCTTTATTTCCCGTGACCGCAAGGGCTGGTATGACCGCGAGATCTGGGTGGAAAAGGTCATGGGCGAGCCCATCAACGATGCCGTCTACGAGCGAAACAAAATGGTCGAAAAACGCTTGAACGTTACGATCACGGATATCCCCGACAAGGACGAGCCCTGCGAGGAGGTCGAGATCGCCGTCAACGCCGGTACCCATGAGTATGACGTTATGGCCGCCGCCTGCTTCGTCACCCTGGGTCAGACTCCCCGCGGTGTCTTCGCGAACCTCCGCGACAGCGCTTACCTGGACTTTGATCAGCCCTGGTGGTCGGACGGACTCAATGATGCTACCCTCTACAAGGGCACGCAGTACGTTCTGACGGGCTCCATGCTCCTGTCCATCTACCGCTTCGCCTACGCTACCGTATTCAACCAGAAGCTCTTTGACGACGTCGGTCAGACGTACCTCTATGAGTACGTGGATAACGGCACCTGGACGTTGGATAAGCAGATCTCCCTGATCCCGCAGTTCCACCGCGACAACGGTAACGCCGTTCAGGACGAGGAGGGCGACGTATACGGCTACATCTCCACCCAGCACATCAGCGTGGATCCCTACTGGAGCTGCTGTGAGGTGGATATCCTCAAACGAAACGAAAATGATGACTTCGAGATCGTCTTTAATTCGGGTAAGCTGCATGAGGTAGCCGAAAAGGTTTTGGAGCTGTACTACGGAACCGACAGCGCCTCCTACATCATCCCCACTTACAGCGCCGATGAGCATATGGAGGTCGCCGTCGATACGTTTGCCGCGGGCTCGGGCGCGATGGCTACCATCCGTGTCATGGGTCTGGAGCGGGAGACCGTCCGCAACATGAAGGACAAGTTCGGTATCGTTCCCATGCCTAAGTTCGATGAAACGCAGAAGGAATACCATACCATGCTTCATGATCGCTTCACCGTCGTCGCGGTCCCCACTACGGCGCAGGGCGAGCGGCTGGATATGATCAGCGCCGTTCTGGAGGCACTCTCCTTCGCCGGCTATCAGGTCGTCAAGCCCGTATACTACGAGGAGACCCTCCGTACCAAGATCGTTCATGATCCCCAGTCCTCCCTCATGATGGAATTGATCATCAATAGCCTCACCACCGACTCGGGTATCTTCTACACCGATGCGCTGGGCGGTTTCCAGAACAAATTCCGCGACATTATCCTGTCCAAGAACAATACCGTCACCTCCGGCTACAAGGTCAGTCTCAAGAATCTCAAGAAGAATCTGGAAACCATGACCGACGCGCTGGATGAGTTGGCCGAGAAATAATCCTAACAAAGAATGAAAAGCAGTCCCACGCGCGGGGCGGGGGGGGCTGGTTT
>JAZQXS010000084.1:0-7742 GCA_045633025.1 Eubacteriales bacterium
GCCATTGCGAAATTAGCTGAGCCCCTGCTCTCGGAGGCATTTTGGCAGGCGCCTTTGGACGAGTGGATCCAAAGCTCCGCGTTACTGATCGCGCTGGCGGCGTACCTGTTCCTGCTTTTGTGGCAGAATGCCACCCGTGTGGGAGGGATCGTTCTGTTTGCGGTGTTCTTTCGGAAGCGGAAGCTCTCCCGCGGGGAAACGCCCTTGGCCGGCTCCGAGATCGCCTCGACGGCCTTTCTCAACCCCGGTATGATCGCGTGTATGGTGATCATGCTGCTCTTGGTCGCGGTGAATCTGATTCCCGCATAGTACCCATTCACGCTGAAAGGAGTCCCGCCCATGCATACCCCCATCCGCAACCAACGCATATCCCGCCTGTGGGGGCTTGGGGGGATATTTCTGGCTGTATGCCTGTTCTATGTGATCCGATTGGGGATGCTGGAGCTGAACCCCGAGAACATCGGCGGGCATAAGCAGGACGGAACCACCAGCCGTACCGTGATCGTACAGGCGGTGCGGGGGCAGATCTATGACCGGAACGGAGTTCCCCTGGTGGTCAACGAGTATACCTACCACCTGACCATGGATTACTCGGTGCTCCCCTCGGATACGGACGCCCGCAACGACGCCATTCTCCAGGCCTTACACATGCTGGAGGCGTGCGGGGAGGTATCCAAATTCTGTACCTACGATTTCCCCTTTGAGGGCTACTACCCAAGCCTGACCTACGGTGCCGCCGCAGATGCGGGGACGGACATCCATGAGACCCTTTTGGACGTGGCGCAAGCCAACGGTCTGCGCCGTGAGGCGATTTTGCGCATCAAGAGCGAGAAGCGTATGAATACCGCCGAGGCGACGGAAGCCTACGAGGCGGCGCCCACGGAGTACGTCACCGCCGAGCGGCTGGTGGACTACTTCGTGGAGGAATACGGGTTGGACGCCACGGACGAGGACGGGCGGCGGCGCTATTCGCACGCCGATATCGACCGCTTGATCCGCGTGCTTTGGGGCATGGAGGCCACGGGCTTCTCCCGCGCCAACGATTACGTCATGGCCAAGGACGTGACCATGGAGACCATCACCTGCGAAAAGGAGCTGGGTATCCCCGGGATCGGCTTCGCCACCGACGTGGCGCGGGTGTACCGCTATCCCGGGGTCGCCTCCCACATTCTGGGGCAGACAGGCCCCATCTACGCCGAAGAATGGGAAGAATACAAGGAGAAGGGATACTCCATGAACGCCATCGTGGGCAAATCCGGCTGCGAGGCCGCCTTTGAGGAATACTTGCGGGGACGGGACGGCGTCAAGGTCATCGTGGAGGACAAGGAAGGGAACATCGTCAGCGAATACATGAAGTCCGAGGCGATCGCAGGCCGCGATGTGTATCTGACCATTGATATCGAGCTTCAGATCGCGGCGGAGGCGGCGCTCGCCGAGAATATCGAGTATATCCGCGCGACCTTTGATCGGGAGGATTGCGAGAAGGGGGCGCTGGTCGCCATGGATCCCAATACCGCCGAGGTGCTGGCCATCGCCTCCTACCCCACCTACAATCTGGCGACCTTCAATCGGGATTACAATTCTCTGCTCGAAAATCCGGCGCAACCCCTGCTCAACCGCGCGCTGAGCGGATTGTACGCGCCGGGCTCCACCTTCAAGCCGGGCATGGTGGCCGCCGCCCTCATGGAGGGGGTGGTCACGGCCTCCACCAAGCTGGAATGCGCGGGTACCTACACCTACTACCAAAGCTATCAGCCGGATTGCTGGATCCACAACAGCAACAGCGCCGTCAAGCGTCACGGTTGGATCAATGCCGCCGAGGCGCTCACGGTGTCCTGCAACTGCTACTTCTACGAGGCGGGACGGCTATTGGGGATCGATAAGATGAATCTGTACGGACGGATGTTCGGCCTCGGAGAGGCTACGGGGATCGAGCTGGGCGAGCAGACGGGCGCCCTGGCAGGTCCCGATCACCGCGCTGATCTACACGGCCTGGAATGGCAGCCCACCGATACCATTGCCGCGGCCATCGGCCAGTCGGATAACGCCTTTACGCCGTTGCAGCTCGGGGTGTATACCTCCACGCTGGTCAACGGAGGCAACCGCTACGCGGCGCATCTGCTCTATAAGGTGCGGGATTTTGCTACCCATGAGGATGTGGTGACGTCTGCGCCTCGGCTTTTGAGCTCCTTTGAGTTGCCTGCGTCCTACCTCCAGACCATCATCGACGGTATGGAGAAGATGGTGGCCGATTCGTCATCGGTCAGCCGTTACATGCGCAACGTCCCCGTAACGGTGGCGGGCAAGACGGGTACAGCGCAGACCGGCGCCGGCTCCACCGAAAACGGCCTGTTCATCTGCTGTGCGCCCTCACGCGACCCGGAGATCGTGGTGGTCTCGGTCATTGAGCGCGCCGGCGGCGGCTCCTACTCGGCCATGTCGGCGGGGGCTGTGCTGGAGGCGTACTATAAGTAAGATACAAGATACGAGATACAGGGGGAAACCATGGAACTGGAGCAAAAACGATTTTCCAAGCTGGACGACGGATTCGTCTGCGTGCACTGCGGCCGTGAGGTCAAGCCTTTGGGCTATTCCTCCCGCAATCATTGTCCGTTTTGCCTGTGGTCGCGGCACGTGGATATCAACCCCGGCGACCGCGCCAATCCCTGCGGCGGCGATCTGGAGCCGATCTCAGCCGAGCCAGATCCCAAAAAGGGCTATATCATCATCTCCAAGTGCCGCAAATGCGGGGAGATCCGCCGCTGTAAGGCCGCTCACGAGGCCAAGGTGCAACCCGATGACATTATGCTCATCATCCGGTTGACCGCCAGAGGGAAGGCTGACTTCCCCAAACGATGAATTCCGAACAGAGGATGGAACGAATATGAAACAGTTACTTCAGATCAAGGGTAAGCTTTTGGGTGTTGACTTTGGCGATAAGCGCACCGGGCTGGCTATCTCCAACGACATGAGAACTCTCGCCTCGGGCATTACCCAGATCTCGGTGGGCGGTATGCAGAAAACCGCCGCCGCCGTGGCTGAGGTCGCCCGTGACCGCGGCGTGGTCGGCGTGGTGGTGGGTCTCCCCGTTAACATGGACGGCTCCCACGGCCCCCGCGCCCAGCACGCCGAGAAGTTCGCCGGACTTCTGCGGGACGCACTTGCAGAGTTGGGCTTGACGCTCCCCGTGGTCATGCAGGACGAGCGGATGACCACCATGGCGGCCTCCCGCTACCTCAACGAAACCGACACCAAGGGCTCCAAGCGCAAGGGCGTCATCGATACCCTGTCCGCCGAGATCATTTTGCAGAACGCCTTGGACAAGCTCCGCTTCATGAAGGAGCGAGAGAACCAAAATCCCATCCCTACGGAGGAAGAAGTATGAGAGAACATACCAGAGAAGCCCTGCCCATTCGCATCATGAAGATCACGGTCAAGGCCGTCGGCTTGACGATCATATTCGGCACCATCATCTTCTTCCTGTGGCGCGCCTTCGTGTCCACCATTGTGCCCGACGAGGTGGACGGACTTTCCCCGAACGCGAATCTGCGCGCCGCGTGGGTCGCCGCCAAGGAGGCGGGGGAGGAGCTGACCTATTTCTCCCAGAAGCAGAACGAGACCACCACCGCCGAGCATAATTACAGCTACTTTACCGCCAAGGAGGTGGCGTTTATTGAGGACGCCAACCAGATCCAGGTGTTGTTCCGCTACAACAACGCGACCATTCGGAATCTGGTGGAGGATTACGACCTGCCCGAGGTGCCCGACCGCACCGCCGACCTCTACGACGTGACCCTCTACGTGGCTTATGATCTGACTCCCGGGGAGAAGGGGGACAACGACGGAAATAACCCCGAGAGCGTGAAGTTCGTGCGCTACTACCCCACCGCCACCGAGTCGGCCTCGACGCTGATGTACAACTACCGCCGTCTGACCTTTGACGGGATCGATATGAACGTCACCGATAACCCCGTTCTGGCGGTCTACGTGGACGTGTACTACGTGGAGGACGTGGATTACAGCAAGGATTCCTACGGTACGCTCTGTATCTACGACTATGCGACCATCAAGGATTACTACGATCTGACGGGAAGCGAGGTCAAGGCGCTGGAGGAGTTTGAATAAGGGGAAAAGCGGAAAAAGAACGGAAAGAACGAAAAAGACGATGCGGGGAAAACTTCTTGAAAGAAGTTTTCTCCGCGCCCTTTTCAAGAACTTTAAACAGTCCTATGTAACCTCTATCAAAATATTTCCGTCAAACGGGAAAGTCAAAAAGCAAAATAAATTGTTTTGTAAGTTTAGGGCATTCTTAAGGGCCCCGAGCAACGCGAGGAGGTTTTCAAAGGGTCCATGACAGGCTTGCCTGTCGGACGCCGGGAGGCACGCTCCCATAAAAAATTCAATTTTTCGGAAAGATTCCCGCGAAAACGACGTCTATACGAATGGAAGCCCCGAAGCTTTTGGAAAGGAGAAGGAGTATGGATCATCACAATACAGGCGCGGCTATCTCGGATGCGGCCATTGTTGAGCTGTACTGGCAGCGCGACGAGCGGGCGCTCCGCGAAACGGCGGATCGGTATGGCGCGCTCTGCTTGGGCGTGGCCATGAATATCCTGCGGGATCGGGCGGATTCCGAGGAGTGCGTCAACGATACGTACTTAAAAGCATGGAACGCCATTCCGCCCGCGCGTCCCTCGCTTCTGTCCGCGTTTCTTACCCGCATTACCCGCAATCTGGCGCTGGATCGCTACCGCGCCCGCCATCGGGACAAGCGCGACCGCCACATGACGGTCATGCTCTCTGAGCTGGCCGATTGCATTCCCGCCCCGGAGGAGGGGGATGCGGAGGAACTGCTGACCCACATCAAAGCCTTCCTGCGGGGGCAGGAGGAGCTGGATCGCAACCTGTTCGTGGGGCGGTACTTCCACGCCTATGAGGTCAAAAAGCTGGCGGCGGGGTACGGCATGACCCCCAACGCCGTCTCCCTGCGCCTTCGTAAGGTGCGGGAAAAGCTCCGCGCCTACCTGAACGAAAGGGGGTATTCCGTATGACAAACGTGAACGGACTTTCTGCATTTGAACTGCTCTCCGATCTGGACGACGATCTGGTAGCGGAGGCCATTCTTCCCGAGGATGGGGCGGCCGCCGTACCGCGCACCCGCGGGGCGCGAATATGGGAATGTATTTCGGACTTTATGAGCAACGGCCGGGCGGCGGCCATTCTGTCGGCTGTCATATCTTTGACGGTACTGGTTGCCATCATCCGCGCGGGACAAGTGAGGGTCAAGGACGAAGCCGAGAAGCCCGGGAATTCCGGGGGAACGCCCAGCTATGGCTGGAACGAAGCGCCCGCTCAATCCGGCGCGGTGATGGACGGCAATATGGAGGTCGACGCAGTGGAGAAGGAGGACGTCTCGAAGGAGGCCTCGGATGAGGCTCAGATCCTCGAAAATCCTTACATCACCGTTCGCTCGGCGGTGTCCTCGCTGTATTTTGCCGACCGCTCCCAAGGCTATATGCTTTGGGACGAATTCTGGTACGGCGGCGGTATGGTCAGCGGAGACGGCTTGGGCGCAGAGGGGCGGCTTTCGGATATCCGCGACGGGTTGCCCCACCTGACCGTGAGCCAAGGAGAGGCGCTTTCGGTGGTATTGCGCGACAGTTGCGACACTCTTTCCGCCGTGATCGTTTGCGATGCGGACGGCGAGCGGGTTGCCCGCGGCAAGGATCTGTCCGTCCTGTCGGAGCTGGAGGGAGGGGAATACGTGGTGATCCTTTCTGTCCGTACGCAGGGCGACTACGTACCGGAGGCCGACGCATACGAGGCCTCCTGCTATGAGTACGCGTTCATTCTGCACAGTATGCGGCCGGATATCGGCTGAATTCCCCAGGTGTAAAAAGAAAACCATGCGCTTTCGCTCGGCCGAGGCGCATGGTTTTCTATATCGCTTATCATAATGCTCATACTAATTATCAATAAAAACCTTGAATAGACATGTTCGATAACCACACAAATGTTTTTTAATCAAGGATTCGTATTACAGACAGCACAGCCACAAGCCTGCGAGCGCCGCGGCCATGGCGGGAATGGCGACCGTTGCGCCGTATCGGACGAAACGCGCGAAGGAGAAGGGAATGCCGTGGTCGTGGAGCTGACCCGTCCACATGATGCCCGCCAGAGCGCCCGTGGGGGTGAAGAAGGCGCCGAGATTGGAGCCGATCACCGCGGCGTACAGGGCGGCGGTGGTGAGGGCGCCTTTCGCCATGCCGCCGATGACCGAGCTGTACAGCACGCTCATGGGGATGTTATTGACCACGTTGGCGGCGAGGAAGGAGCTGACACCGAAGGAGGCCACGGTTCCGCCCACGGTGGTGGGCCCGGCGAGAAAGCTACCCAAGGTGGCGGTGATGCCGTACTTATCCAACGCCAGTACCAGAATGAACATGGAGAGGACGAAGGGCGCGAGATCCCACGGCGCGCGGATGATGCATCGGGCGATGAGGAAGATACCGCGGCGGCGGAAGAAGCTGATCGCCATGGTGAACAGGAGAAGGCTGACGAAGAACAGGCAGGTGATGAGCCACATGGGGAGATTCAAAAAGGAGGAGACCGAGAGCAGGACGATGCATCCGCCCAGATGGACAAGACCCACCACCTCGGTGGGGAGATCCACGTGGGGACGGGGGACTCCTCGGGGTTCAAGGGGGCTTTCAGCTTTCTTCGGAACAGGAGGTAGAGCACGCCGAGGGAAACGAGCCCCGCCATGGCGGTAGGGAGGATCATGCGGGCGGTATAGGCGGGGAAGGATACGCCGGTACCGCTCATGAGGTAGATATTGGTGGGGTTGCCGATGATGAGCGCCATGCTCCAGGTGTTGGCTGCCACGAACTCGGATACCAGGTAGGGGAGGGGATCGATGCGGGCGCTTTTCGCGAAGTGGCAGATGAAGGGGGTGAAGGTGAGGACGATGATGTCATTGGAGGTGAAGACAGTCAGCACGGACACCAGGGCGTAGAGGAGGAAGAACAGCATGGTTTGACTCCCCTTGGCCTTGGCGAGCACCTTGTGCGCCAGAAGGCGGAAGAAGCCGATCTCGTCCAGGTAGACCGACATCATGGTCATGGAGAAGAATAGGATCAGAATCTTGATGGGGTTGACGTCGCCGGCGGCGGTGAGTCCTGCGGCGATCTCGGCGGGGGACAGATAGCCTCCGATCATCAGCGCGGCAGCGCCCGTGAGGGGAGCCAGCCAGAAAATGCTGATCTTCTTGCCGCCCCACATGACCGAGGGCTTGGCGAATACCAAGGTGATCAAAGCGGCGCAAGTGATGAGGAATATGGTAAGTACAGCGGCGGTGGGGGTCATAGAAGCACCTCAAATCTGTAAAATAGGAAGATACCGACGAATCATTGTATCACGGCGGTGGGAAAATGTCAAGGGACGGGTGGGAGATATTCTACATTTTGCGACGGTGAATTTCAGGTATTTTTCACAAAGGTATGCGCGCGACCGACTCTCGTAGGCTATACGGCGAAAACATAATTTTGGAAAAGTTCTGGGTGGGGGTAGGGGGGAAACTTCTTTCAAGAAGTTCCCCCCATACGTTCTTTATTATGTTTACGTCTATATCAGCCCTTGGCGGCGATCTTCCGCGCGATGCGGATCATATCCATCAGGGTGCCCAGCACGGGCTCGAACTTGACGCCGTAGGCGTGATCCTTGTCGCCGCGGGTGTTCTCCAT
>JAZQXS010000085.1:0-3488 GCA_045633025.1 Eubacteriales bacterium
CGCCGAGATCGGCGAGCTGGCCGCGTTCGTGCATCGGGTGTCGCCCCATAGCTTCGTGGTGGTGGACAACTGCTACGGCGAGTTCGTGGAGACCGTCGAGCCCACCGCCGTGGGCGCTGACCTCATCATTGGCTCTCTCATCAAGAACCCCGGCGGCGGCATGGCCGAAACGGGCGGCTATCTGGCGGGCACCAAGCGCGCCGTGGAGCTCTGCTCCTACCGTTTGACCTCGGTGGGCGTGGGCGGCGAGGTCGGCGCCACCTTCGGCCACAACAAGAGCTTCTACAAGGGGCTTTTCTACGCCCCCCACACCACCGCCCAGGCCATTAAGACCGCCCATTTGGCGGCGTATATCTTCCACGCGCTGGGATTTGCCGTGGAGCCTGCCTGGAACGAGGTACGGCACGACATCATCCAGTCGGTCATTACCGGCTCGGCCGAGGGACTCTGCGCCTTCTGCCGCGGTATTCAGGCCGGCTCTCCCGTGGATTCCCACGTTACCCCCGAGCCTTGGGCGATGCCCGGTTACAACGACCCCGTCATCATGGCCGCAGGCGCGTTCACGCAGGGCTCCTCCATCGAGCTCTCTGCCGACGGCCCCCTTCGTCCTCCCTTCACCGCCTTCTTCCAGGGCGGCCTCACCTACGAGAGCGGCAAGCTGGCCATCATGTCCGCCGCCGACGCGGTGCTGGGGGAGTGACCCGTTTTTGTTCAAACTCACTTGACATTTGTAGGGTATAATCATCAGATAAACAAGAATCAGGAGATCATAGAAATGAAAAAATGCACCGTTGTCCGTTTCCTTTGCGCGCTGCTGGCGCTCTGTATGCTGGCAGGGAGTCTGGTTGCCTGCTCGCAGAGCGGGGAAGTCCCCGACGGCTACCAGTACGCCACCTGCAAGGGAGAGTATTTCCGCCTGTTCGTTCCCACCCAATGGAAGGTCAACACCGGGAGCGGGGTTTCGGGCGCCTACTACGCCTTGACCGAGGGAACCGCCGTATCCATGACAGAGGTGCAGTTTGAAAAGCCCGCCGTCGAGGGAGAGGCCGATACCACCGCCACGCTGGCTGACTTTTTCGCCGCTCACGTCGCGGATATTTCCGGCCTCCAGGGCTACAAGGCCGAGAAGGAATTCGACACCACTCTGGGAAGCTACAAGGCCAAGGATATCACCTACACGGCGGTCAGAAGCGGGGAAACCTACCGTTTCCGTCAAGTGCTGACCAAGGTGGAGGGACGCTTCTACCTGTTCACCTACTCCTCCAAGACCGACAGCTTTGATCGATGGCTGGATACCGTGGACGGGATCTTGGAGAACGTCATGTTCTACGCCTACCCCTTCGAGGGCTCCGCGGACGAGAAGAAGCTTCCGAAGGTGGAGAATATCCCCGACGGCATGAAGTTGGTTACAGGCAATGACGTAGCCTACCGCTTCTTTGCCCCCGAGGATTGGCTGCTCGGCGAGGCGCAGGATGCCGCGCAGGTTTACGTTTCGGAATCTGACCGCTCCAACGTCACGGTTATGGGCTACGTTCCCGAGACCGACGGTTACAGCGTGGCCGACTACTGGGAGAACGCCGAAAAGCACTACAAGGACGCGCTGACCGATTATACTCTGACCGCAGAGCCCGTCGAGCAAACCATGGGCGGACGGAAGGCGACGGTCTATGAATACACCTACTCCTTGAGCGGTGTGACCTACAAGTGCCGTCAGGCCGTCTGCGTCTATTCCTACATGATCGTGATCATGACCTACACCGCTCTGCCTGAAAATTATGACGACAATCTGGCCGACGTGGAGGCTATGCAGGCCGCGCTGACCTTCCGAAAGCCTATTGTGGGGTGATGGGGGAGGATGAAAAATCATTATGCAGAGCATTTATTTGGATAATTCGGCTACCACGCCGCTGTGTCCCGAGGCGGTTTCCGCCATGACCGAGGCCATGGAGACCTTTGGTAACCCCTCCTCCCTTCACGGTGTGGGGCAGGCGGCTCACGTCCTTTTGCAACGCGCCCGCGGACAGGTGGGGGCGGCGCTGGGAGTCAAGGTGGTCAAGCCCAACGAGCTGATCTTTACCTCCTGCGGCACCGAGGCGTCGGCGCTGGCTATCTACGGTACGGTCTATGCCAAGCCCCGCCGCATCGGACGGCGGATCATTACCACCGATTGCGAGCATCCTTCGGTGGAGGAGGCCATGAAGCGGCTGGAGGCCGACGGCCTGGAGGTGGTGCGTATTCCCACCCGAAACGGTGTACTGGATACCGAGGCTGCCATGGCCGCCCTCTCTGAGCCCACGATTCTGGTTTCCATGATGATGGTCAACAACGAGACGGGCGCCCGCTTCGACGTGGCCAAGGTATTCGCCGCCGCCAAGGCCAAGGACAGCCGCACCGTGACCCACTGCGACGCGGTGCAGGGCTTCCTCAAGGTTCCGTTCACCCCCGCCTCCATTCACGCCGATCTGGTGACGGTCAGCGCCCATAAGATCCACGGCCCCAAGGGCGTGGGCGCGCTGTATATCCACCCCGATATCATCAAGACCAAGCGCATCGTCCCCTACCTTCCCGGCGGAGGTCAGGAGAGCGGTCTGCGGTCGGGCACCGAGAACACCGTGGGCATCTGCGGATTCGGCGCGGCGGCGCAGGCCGGCTTTGCCACCCGCGCGGCGGATCATGCCAAAATGACCGCCCTTCGCGACCGTCTGGAAGCCAAGCTCCGCGCCATGGGCGTGCAGTTGAACGTCCCCGCTGTCGATCGCGCTCCCCATATTCTCAACCTCACCCTCCCCGATATCAAATCGCAGACTATGCTGAACTTCCTGTCGGCCAAGGGCATCTGCGTGTCCAGCGGCTCGGCCTGCTCCTCCCATTCTACCCACGTCAGCCCCTCCCTCGCGGCCTTCGGGCTCTCTGCCCACGAGGCGGATTGCTCCCTGCGGGTCAGCTTCTCGGCTCGGAACACCGAGGATGAGGTGGACACGCTGTGCGAGGCGTTGGAGCAAGGGATCGGGACGCTGGTGCGGATTCGGAGATAATACGAATCCTCAATCAAAAGCTTGAAAGCGAATCCGTTCTTTTCCAAATAACCCAGTGGGTAGGGTCCCACGGTGAATGCCAATATCCGCTCGTCAAACAGCACGTCAAAACACAAAGTAGTCTGTTTTTGAAAGTTTAGGAAATTCTTAAGAACCCTTTGTAAAGGGTTCTTAAGTCGCCGAAGGCACGCTCTCCTATTCAATGTTTTTATCAAGGATTGGTATAATACTAATCCTCATCCAAAACATTGAAAAAAACTTCCGTAGGGGCGCACCTGCGTGTGCGCCCGCGGGCGTTCAAAGAACGCCCCTACGAGATTTGGAATATTTCAAGGTTTTATTCGAGGATTGGTATAATACTAATTCACTTTTAAAATCTTGAATAACTTTGGTAGGGGCGCACCTGCGTGTGCGCCCGATACTTTTTCGGTGGACGGGCGCACACATAGGTGC
>JAZQXS010000086.1:0-3238 GCA_045633025.1 Eubacteriales bacterium
TTTATCCTATTTATTTTTTGAAAGTTCTTGAAAGGGGTCTGGGGAAAACTTCTTTCAAGAAGTTTTCCCCGGCGCTTCCCCCGCTCCCCATAAATACAAAAACAGGAGAAAATCCGTGTACTTAAAATCCATAGAACTTCAAGGATTCAAGTCCTTTCCCGACCGCACGAAGCTGGTATTCGAGCCCGGGCACAAAGCCGCGGGGGAAGGCCGAAGCGCGGAGGGCGGGGTCACGGTCATCGTAGGCCCCAACGGAAGCGGAAAATCCAACATAGCCGACGCGATGCGCTGGGTGTTGGGTGAGATCTCCTCCAAATCCTTGCGCGGAAGCAAGATGGAGGACGTCATTTTCGGCGGCGCCGACAGCCGCCGTCCCATGGGCTACGCCGAGGTCTCCGTGACCTTCGACAATACCTCCGACTTCGGCAAGCTGGATTGCCCCTACGACGAGGTTACCGTCACCCGCCGCTACTTCCGCGCGGGGGAAAGCGAATATCTGATCAACCGCAAGGCCGTCCGACTCAAGGACATTTACGAGCTGTTTCTGAATACGGGTATCGGCCGCGACGGATACTCCATCATCGGACAGGGACGGATCGCGGATATGGTCTCCCGCAAGAGCGAGGAACGCCGCAGTATTTTCGAGGACGCCTCGGGTATTGCCAAGTACCGCGTCAAAAAGAACGAGGCCGAGCGCAAGCTCGCCGCCACCGAAACCAATCTCGTCCGCGTCCGCGATATCTTCTCCGAGGTGGAAGCCCAGGTGGGGCCGCTGGAGAAGGAGGCGGGCAAGGCCCGCAAGGGTATCGCCCTGCTGGAGAGCAAGAAGCGGGCGGATATCAGCCTGTGGCTCTACGATACCGACCACCTCAGCCGCCAGATCTCCGAGGCGACGGATCTGCGCAACCACGCGGAGTTTGACCTCGCGCAGGCCGACGACTCCCTCCAGGCGTTGGACGTCCAGCGGGAGCGCCTGACCGAAATGAGCCAAGGCAGCCGCGCCACCTCGGAGGAGCTCCAAGGCCGCATCACCGAGCTGACCAAAGCCCAGCACGATCTGGACAGCCGCTACCGCGTGACCCAGACCACCATGGCGCATACCGAGGAGCTGATCACCGCCGCAGGGGAGACCCGCGCCGCCCTGCTTCGCCAGCTTGAAGCCGACCGCGCCGAGCTCGCTACCCACGCCGCCCGCCTGTCGGAGCTGGAGGAAACGCTCGGCAAGCTGAATGCCGAGTCGCAGGCCAATGCCCGCGAGGTGGAGGCGCTGACCGAGAGGATCCAAAAGCTCTCGGACATGATCGACCAGGCCGCCGAGGATATCCGCATCCGCGAGCAGGAGCTCATGGATATCCGCGTCAGCATCTCGGTGCTGGAATCCGCCCGCAGCTCGGACAGCGACCGCAACAGCGGCATCCTCTCCGAGATCGAGGAATACGAGAACACGTCGGCCGCCCTGCAAAAGGAGGTGGACGACTACCAGAAGGTGGTGGACGGCTACAACCAAAAGATCGAGGCCATCACGTCCGAGATCGCCGAGGCCGACCGCGCGCTCACCGAGCTCAACGAGGCCTACGGGAATCTCCACGAGAAGCGCAATTCCGAGGTTCTGCGGCGGGATTCGGTGATCCAGCGTATCAATACCTACCGCGCCATGGAGTCCCAGCTCTCGGGCTATGGCGACGCCGTCAAGTTCGTCATGAAGCAGTATCGGGAGGGAAAGATCACCTCCTTCGGCGGCCGTCCCTGCGGCCGCATTTACGGCCCCCTGTCCCAGCTCATATCCGTGGAGCAGACCTACGTGACCGCCGTGGAGATCGCGCTGGGCAGCGCCCTGCAGAACATCGTGGTGGAGGATGACGCCACCGCCAAGGCCGCCATGTACGCGCTCAAGCACGCGAATGCAGGCCGCACTACCTTCTACCCCCTCTCCACCATGCGTGGCTCGGGGGAGAGCTATGAGATGAAAAAGGCCGCCGAGTTTGAGGGATATATCGCCGTGGCCAGCACCCTCGTCACCTGCGACGAGCGCTACCGCGGCGTGGTGGCCTCCCTCTTGGGGCGTACCCTGGTGTTCGATACCATCGACCATGCCAACGTTATGACCAAGGCGCTGAACAACCGCGTCCGCGTGGTGACCCTGGACGGTCAGCAGATCAACGTGGGCGGCTCCTTCACGGGCGGTTCGGTGGGGCAGAAGAACGGATCCCTGTCCCGCGCCGCCGAGATCCGCCGCATGGAGGGGGAGCTTTCGGAGCTGGAGCGAGGCGTGACCGAAGCCGAGTCCTCCCTCGCCGAGCTGCGGGAGAGCATCAAAAGAACCGACGAGGAAAAGGCCGGGATGGAGGACAAGCGGGATCTCATCCGCGTTCTGATGGCCGGGGAGGTGGATCGCCTCAACCGCGCCAAGGCCAACCTCGAAGCCAACGAGACCCTGCTGAATCGCGTCAAGGAGGACTCCGAGCAGATCCTCCGCCAAAATGAGCAGAACGAGGAGAGCATGGCCACCCTGCGCGCCGAGGAAAGATCCCTCGATCAGCTTGTGGGCGAGCTTCGGACGCTCCGCGCCGAGAAGGCCGCCGAGCGGGGCGAGGCCGAGGATCGGGTGGACGAGCTGGAGTCCGAGCAGACGCGGCTCCTCATCGAGATCTCGGCCGCTCGCAAGGACACCGAGACCGAGGAGACGCTGTCCCGTATCTGCGAGGAGCGGATGGCGGGCACCGAAAACGATATCCGTGTCAGCGACGAGCGGGTGGAGGCCTACCGTCAAAAGCTCGCCGAGGCCGCCGACGCCCAGGAGGAAAACCGCCGTCTCTTTGCAGAGGGCGAGGAGACGCTGGCGGGGCTGACCACCGACCGCGCCCGCGCCGAGGAGAACAACGCCTCCTACGAGGCCAAGCTCCGAGGCCTCAATGACCGCATCCGCGAGCAGATGGAGCACAAGGAGAATCTCTTCCGGGAGTTCACCACGGCGGACGCCAAGCTTCAGGCCTTGCAGACGGATATGGACAAGCTCTCGGGCAAGCTGTGGGATGATTACGAGCTCAGCCGCGCCGACGCGCAGGCCTTGGGCTATCCCGCCGTGACCCCCGAAAACCGCCAGGAAATGGTGGCGCTTCAGACCGATTGCCGCAACAAGCTCCGCTCCATCGGCCACTTCGACCCCGATGCGGTGGAGAAGTACAACGAGATCAAGGAGCGGTACGAGACCATGCGCGCCCAGCTTACCGACCTGGAG
>JAZQXS010000087.1:0-6968 GCA_045633025.1 Eubacteriales bacterium
CACGAAGGTGGAAACACCCGTGGTACATACACCTCCGGCACAAAGCTATCAGGCACAGCAGACCTACACACAGCCTGCCCCCGATCCTACAAGCAAGGTGGTCGGCACGGGCGCATACTTCGGGCTGATGCTGCTGTTCGCCCTTCCCATCATCGGGCAGATCGCCTGTCTCATTATGGCGTTTGCCCCGAAGAACAAGAATATCAAACACTTTGCAAGAGCGCAGCTCATCTGGATGGTCATAGGCATCATCATTGCCGCACTCGTGATCGGAGGCATCGTCCTTTTGGTAAATACCTTCTCCGATTACATTGCCGAAGCGACCGGCGGCGAATTTAACGGTCTTGGCGATCTCTTTGAGCAATTCCAAAACGGTGGCTTTGAGGATATGCCGAGCAATATCCCCACCAACTAAAATACATACACAGGAGGAACTATTATGACATTTTGCGGAAATTGCGGAACGAAAATAGACAATAATGCAAAATTCTGTCCCGGTTGCGGTAAGGCGGTAGAAGCTCCCGCTGCCGAAGAAACCAAGGAACAGACCACCGAACAGCCGAAAACCGAGCAGGCGCAGGGTCAGCAGAACGACCTCTCGGCAAAGGTAGCAAATCTCAACAACACGAAGGACACCACCGATCAGTTTGACAAGGACGATATCGAAAAGAACAAGGCAATGGGGCTGCTCGCCTACATTCTGTTCTTTATTCCTCTGCTTGCGGCGAAGGACTCTCCCTTTGCAAGATACCACGCCAATCAGGGACTCGTGCTGTTCCTATGCGGGCTGATCTCGTCGGTGCTTTGGATCATTCCCATCCTCGGATGGATCATCGCGCCCATTCTGAGCATCGTGATCACCGTCCTCGCCGTCATCGGCATCATTAACGCGCTGAACGGCAAGGCAAAGGAGCTGCCCATTATCGGCAAGTTTAAGATTTTGAAGTAAAACACCCCTGCGAGGCGGTCGGCAAGGACACAGCCACCGCCTCCGCATGAAATCCGAGGAAGGAGGTTAACGAATTGACAAAACGAATACTCACGCTCTTGCTTGTGCTCCTACTGGTGCTGTCCCTCGGTGCGTGTAAGAATCCCAATCAGGATGATCCGCCAAGCGGAGATGATCCCGCTGTGGGCGACGGAACGTCCTACTCCGATTTTATGGAGGTTATGGGCGATATTAAAAAATACGGTGACGAGGCGGCTGAACTGAATCTGACCGCGCAGAGCGAATATTACTATTCCTTTGCGGGTGCATCGGTCAGCGCGTTCCGATACGCCGTGGAATACGTGCTGTGGCTCAAGGGCGAGGGCGATACACTTGCCTCCTTCACAGCAGACAGCAGATATACGGGATGGGATACCATTGCCGAAATCAATTATTCCTCTCCCTATGCCACCTACTTTGAGGGAATGCTCCTTGATTTTCAAGGTAAGCACGACGAGGCGGTAACGCCCGTGGCATTGGCATCCATTATGCCGATGTTTCCCGAAGAAGGACTGGATTTCAGTTATCTTCGAACAATGGAGGCAGATGCTCTCTACACCCTGCGTGATTCGCTGAGGGCGTTGGAGGACACCATTTACGGCGCGTATACACCGAGCCTTACGGGGCGCGAATGGGATAAATACCTCTTTGACGAGGAATATATCTTGGAGCAGACCTATACGAGCGTACAGGCAAACGATTACGGTACGGCTCTCTACTATGCAAAGCAAGGCTTGAAAGCCAATCCCTTTGATGCAAAGATATGGCGAAACGCCGCTATGAGCGCGCTTTACGCGGAAGAACTCACGCTGATGGGCGCATACGTGGACGAAGGACTTGCCATCTTTCCGGAGGACGAGAGCCTTCTTGCACTCAAGCAAATGATGATCGATGCACTTGAAGATATGGAGGTGAGCGAATGAAAAAACTGAATAAATTGCTTGCCCTATGCCTCGCGCTCACGATGCTCCTTCTGTGCGTACCGTTCACCGCTTCGGCGGCAGAATCGGAATACGGCCCCGAGGACTTGCGCTCCATCCACGGCATTGATTACAACCGCATCACCCAAAAGGCGACGGGCGACGGAAAATCCTATCCCGTGGAGCTGAAGATGGGAGATCTTACCTTCAACGGCGAGCTGACGGGCAGCCACGGTCTTTCCCACGAGGAACTGAACAAGATCATAAATGACGTGCTGAAAGAAAAGAAGCTCACCGTGGAGCAGATTCAGCTTGTTAAGGCATTGTCCAAGAACGTGGAAGATAAGGCAATTGAGCATTGGGGCTTGCAGATCATGGAAGGACTGATCAGCTATATCCCGATGAACGATACAATTGCGAATGAGATCGGCGGCTGGAATGACATTTTCGCCTATATGGTTCACGATATGGACGAAAAGAACGTGATTGAGTATCTGGCAGATCGGCAGAGGCAGAAGCTGATCGTGGATAAGTGGAAGATAGCCGAAAATGGCTTGAAGAAATACGAGGGTTATCTTGAAGTGGTCGGCAGGGCGGCAGACGCTATTCCGTTGGCCGGCGAAATGCTCAACACGTTAAAGGTTGCAGAGGAATGGCTGAAAGGCAACGAAAGACTTGAAAAATACCTCAAAGACCTCGAACAGAAGATGGCTGACGTGAACGACTTCTATTCCGAATGCTCCCGCCGAGCCAATAAGCTTGCCGAGGAAAAGGGCGCGGGTAGTTATTCCATAAAATTCAATAACGCCACCGCTACCGATACGTTTACATTTTGGGGCATCAGCGGTTTAATGTCCGAATGGACGTTATCGGGCGAGCTGGTCAAAGGAATCAGCGGTGCGGGTGACGGCGTGATCGGAAACTACGAAGGAACGCTGACACTCTCGATGAAAGCTCTTGATATGGCTGAAACCTTTGATAGAAATTGGGTTCAAAACACCACCGAGTGGCCGAGCATTATGAGAGTGTTAAAATCAGGCGACAAGCTCACCGACACACCGCAGCAGACAACAAAGCTGGAACGCACGATCAGCGGAGATTTTAATTTGTATATACCCGGTGAATCAAGCGGCATATATGAGCCTGCTGTGTTTGGCTCGTTTAACGGTGCGGATACCATTGACTTTTCTTTTAGCCGTAAAGCAGAAAGTTCGTACTCCGGCTATACGGACGGCTCTAATACCCTTATCTATGGAGCGAATTTAACCTCGAGCAATGTAAATACGGTGTATTTTGAAGGATACCATACATTTCCCACAATAATGGGATCTGCTGGAACAGGGCCTGACACTTGGGCTCAAAGTACCGGCGATCTTGATATGAACGTTGGCACGGTATGGGATCCGCTTGACGGCGAGGTTTCTATGGAAATCAATTTTGGAAGATAACGGAGGAATGATTATGAAAAAACTTATAGCTTTACTGCTTACGCTTATGATGGTATTTGCGCTTGCAGCTTGTAATAACAACGATGATCCCAATGGGGATGATCCATTAAACCGTGATCCCGGAACATCACAGGGAGGCACACAAGGCGGCGAGGATAACCCCGGAACACAGGGCGGTGAGGACGGATCGGCAAAACTTGATAAGTTCAATGAAAAAGTGAAGGCTATGCCAACATCGACGGATAAGAACGAGATCGCAACCGCCATTGATGATGTTTTTGGAGTAAAAATCGACCTTCCCGATGGTTCATGCTCTGCACAGACATATTCTGCTGAAAGCGGATCTGCTTACGTGGTATATGTTTCAGGCTCGAACATGACGGCATCCGATTACTATAACAGTCTCAAATCCAAGATGACTGCCGACGGTTATACGGCAATAGACGAAGATTTAGCCTTCTATAAGGCTGTCGATGGCCTCATGTACTCTGTAGGTCTTGACATCGAAGGCAGAGATTTCTACATTGGCTTCGCAGCGGACGTTTATTCCGGCGGTGATATCGGCACACCCGGTGGCAATGACAATCCCGGCACGCAGAATGATCCTATCACGACAGGCGGTGCAGTCGGAGTGAACGCACCGACATCTTATGAGTTACCGACTAATGTCAAACTCGTAATGGAAGACCAAACCGGCGGTACAACGACGAGCATCAAAATCGGAAACGATTATTATTACTGCAACGTATCTAAAGCCGGAACCTCGGAAAAGTATTTCAAATATGATGCAGAAAATGACAACTACGTATTTTACACGAGATACGATGGTGGTGCATGGCAAATTGATGATTTCTATACCGGCAAT
Organism: Eubacteriales bacterium; assembly: GCA_045633025.1. Taxonomy (GTDB): domain Bacteria; phylum Bacillota; class Clostridia; order Oscillospirales; family CAG-272; genus CAMEON01. Next base: position 4,222 of record JAZQXS010000087.1, read on the forward strand.
AACGCGAAATATGACCAAATGATTAATCAGAGCTTTGCATATATCGCTTCGGCAAACACCTACGCGAATAACGATCCAAACAATGGCAGTACCACGATTGCTTCGACAGGCAGATCGCAGAAGATCGCAGGATTTGATACCAAAGAATACACCACATCCGGCGGATATATGTCCGAAACGTTTTGGCTCACCGATTCGGGCATTTGTCTCGGATACAGCGGTTCTTATGCAACCGAAACAGCAACCGAATGGGATACGTCCGTAACCTCTTTCGGCGTTGATCTGCCGTAAATAAAACCAAATAACCCAAAACACCCACAGGGGCGGTGACGGTGAAAACGAGCCGCCACCGCCCGTTTAATTTGAATCCGTGAAAGGAGGTTAACGAATTGACAAAACGAATACTTACGCTCTTGCTTGCGTTCCTGCTTGTGCTGTCCCTCGGCGCGTGTAAAAATCCCAATCAGGACGATCCGCCAAACGGAGATGATCCGCCAAGCGGAGATCAAGCTGTCGTTGCCGACTTTGACGGACTCAAAGCGGAGATCGGCTTTTTGATCGAAAAGGGCGACGAGCGTGCGGATGCTATGTTTGACCGTCAAGCAATCTTTTATTACAGCGTTGCGGCAGCTCACGTTACTGCCCTTCGCTATATGGTAGACAACATTCTCTGGCTCAAGGGCGAGGGCAATACGGTAGCCGATATTTCGGGCGACCGGCTCAACAACTGGACGGAGATCGCGGCACTCAATTATGCAAGCGCATATTCGGAGTACTGTCAGTATCTGTTGCTCCGTATGCAAGACAAGAGCAGCGAGGCAAACGTACATTATGAACGCGCCAAGCAAAATCCCGACTGTCCCGCCGAGGATACCTTCTACGATTGGAAACAGAAAAGCGTGCAAGACCTATACAAGCTCAAAGACGAGCTTGAAGCGATGGAGGACGAGATCTTCGGGTGTTACGCTCCCAACACAAAGCCGCTTGAAGCCATCAACGGTGCGGAGTTTACGCTCGATTACCATTTGTACCTCGCACAGCTTGCCCTTGAACTCGGCAATCCCGCTGTGGCACTTGAAGCAGCCGAAAACGGCATTGCCGTCGATCCCTTTTCGGGGCGCGGTTATGCGGTAGCGGCGATGTGTGCGTTGGAGATGGGCGACACCGATTTAATGGTGGATTATCTCAACGAGGGATTTTTCAACGAGCCTACGTCTCCCATTGTAAATGCCTATCTTGCGATGATCGCACAGCAAGAGGGCGATACCGAGAAATGTCAAACACATATTGATATTGCGAAAGCAAATAATCCCGATGAATTGGTAGCCGCGCTTATTGCGGCAATCGAAGGAGGTGGCACGTGATGAAAAAACGAATACTTGCGCTGTTTCTTTCGGTAGCTCTCGTCATCGTGCTGATCCCCGCTGTGTCCGTCCCCGTGTCGGCAGCTCCGTCAAGCGGAAACGTGGTGCAGCAAATGGGAGGCCCCGTGTCTTCGAAGTTTTCGCTGAACATTGACGATATTATCAAGAATTACGCAAGCTCCCGTGCATACGAGGCTCGCTTCTATCCCTTTGGCGAGGGCGAAGGAATGCCCGTGTTTGTCGGAACGGCGCACAGAGTCAAGGACATCAGCAAGACCGATGCACAGATCGCCTATCTTGACGCGATGGAAAAGGCGGGAACGGATGAATATTCGCTCAAACAGTTCCTTTCCTACGTTAAGAAATACGAAGCGACCTGCCAGACCTCCGCCGAGGAACTGCGAGCAACGATTTACGATGCGTCGAAAACCGCACTGTCCGCCGCAGGATTCGTTGCGGGTGGAACGGTCGGCGATGTTGTCGGTGTCGTAAGCCTTGCAACCGGCGTGACGGACAATACGGAAAGCTTGCTGCAAAACGGAGTCGATGCCAACGTGATCGCATCCATCGGATTTACACTTGGCGATCTCGCCGGACTTGCGGGCGGTATTCTCGGTGTGAGCGCGCTGGCGACCGTCGGCTCGGTGGCAGCCATCGGCGGCGTGGGTTACACGATGTTCCAAAAGTATATGGAGCATCAGGAGCAATGGAAGGACTTTGCCAACTACCTCTTGGGCAGACGAAACCTCGTAGAGTTTTTCAAATATCTCGATGTGGAGCTGAAAGAAGCAATGGAAAACACTTCGGGATGGGATATTCAGTTTAATGCAAGCGAGTATATCGGAGAACAAGGGTGCTTCTTTTGGGATATTCCTATCACCTATACCTTGCAGGCTCGTTTTATGCACGGTTACGTTTCCGAGTTTGAATTTGGGCAGGTGCGTAACCCCAACGAGGACGGTTGGTCGGGTAACATTGAACTCAATATGAAAGCCGATATGACAGCCTTTCAAGAGGGCTGGAGAAATTGTCCGCACAGTGCGTTGCAAGATGCTCAAATTGAGGCAATGAACAAAATGGCAAGCTCTCCCGGCGGCTCTGTGACGGAGAGTGATTATAAAATCATTGAGGAGCTATACTGGAACAGCAATCTAACCTGTCTGAATTTTCCTTTGAAAACCGACAGTATGGATGAAAGTCAATCGCATATCGTTTTCACGGGAAGTCTTGCATCAGGTAGCTATACTTACGATCAAGGCGGAGAAATGTTTGGAGTTTACGCCGTAAAGTACGGTCTGCAAAATATTTATACGTGGCGTCAGACTGACAGCGTAAAAATTGACCGTAACGGAGTGACGCATGGTATTACAATGTATCAACACG
>JAZQXS010000088.1:0-20974 GCA_045633025.1 Eubacteriales bacterium
AGGGGAGAGGGATTCATCATCACCGTGACGACGTCCCTCCGCTCGTCGAAGGCTTGAGCGTAGGACACCGTCACCGAAAATTCATCCGGCTGGAACAGCCCCGAGCGGATCCCGATCCGGTGTTCTCCCTCGGGCAGATCGATCAGAACGAAATATCCGCCGGGTTTATATACAGGCTTGCATAGCTCTCCGTCCAGGAACAGCTCCGCCTGGGAAGCCGTAAGCGGCCTCCGGCTCATGCTGTCCAGCAGACGAAGCACGCAGGAAACACGTTTGATCATAGTCACTTATCTCCTTTGGCCGGCGGTGGGCGCGCTTCCCTTCTGCTTCGTATCGAACTCCGCGCTGGTAACGCGAGCCGCGGCCGCTCTCGTGCGGTTCGACTTGATGAACACCTGAGACAGGGTCAACCCGAAGGAAGGAACCATGGTCTTGGTGGAATTGTTCCAAATACGGGACATTTCCTCGGAATTGAGCTTTTGAATCTCCAAAAGCACCGGCTCCTGCTGCTCCGCCAGAGTACCGCGGAGGCAATCCCGCGGGATGGAGGGATTGTCCCGCACAAGCTGCATGGCGCGGCCGAGAATGCGGTAGCGATCCGCATACTTCTGGATCGCCGAGGCCTTGGAATGGGCGGACACCAGCACGTGCAGCTTGAGCTGCAACGGCGCGTACCGCTCCAGAGTCGGATCTATGGGATCGGGCAGGAACCCAACTCGCATCCCCGTCTCCTTGACCTCCTCCACGCTGTAGACCCAAACGGTAAGCTGGTTATCCTCAGGCTCCTGCGGCTCGCACAAGCCGATCTGCTCGGCCTTGGCAATGGGCTCCGGAGTCATCCCGCGGCGGAGCATCTCCGCCAAGGATTCGGCCGCCTCGTATATGGCTGTATAATCGGTCATGTCACGACCCTCCTTCTCCGTAGGTAAAGCTTCCGACGGGCGAAAATACGTCCACTGCGAAGGTTTTCGCCGCCCCCTCATAAGAAAACGTGATATACGCATACCGCGCGGCAGGATCGAACTCCGCGTCCGCCAGTATGCAGGCCTGCCCCGCAGCCGCCTCCCCGATCACCTGTCCGTTATAAGTCAAGCGGTAGGACACGCCCTCGACCTCGGACAGCGTGTGGGGGAGCGCCATCGGAACAAATTGCTTGCTATCTCCAAAGCGGCGAATCCCCCAAAGACCGTCTCCCCGCATATCCTCGGGGATGATCTCGGTATAGGAGGCCTGCAAAAGCTCCCCCGCCGTATACGCTTGTGTCAGAGCGCCGCCCAGAGCATGATCCAACGTCAACAGGCTCTTGGCATACGCGGCCTTGGCATCCCAAACAGCCAACGCTCCGTCCTCCTTCGCCAGCTCGGCCTCCTCCAGGGTAGCGGCGTCCGCCTGCCCCAAAAGGAAGGCCTGATGGGTCTGCTCATAGAGACGGGCAACGGGAATATACGCCCGAAGCCGCTTGCCCAACTCATAGTAGGCGGTCTGAGCCGCATCCAGCTCCTTCGCGTAATCCGGCGCCGACGCCGCGGCGGGCGTATATCCGACGGGATAGCAGATCGTATCCCAACCGCCCACGCCCTCCGGAAGCGCGGCGGCCAATTTCACCGCGTCCGTTATGTAGTACAGGCTATCAAAATCGTAGCTATCCTTCAGAGTCTCCCCCGTGATGCGCTCGATGGCGGCCTTGGCAAGACTGATATCCCGCACAGCCGAACGAATTTCCAGGAGCATCGCCTCCTGCTCTGCCAGAAGAGCCTGTCGGGAGTCCCGGTCAAGCTGTCCCAGACGATACGCCTGTTCTCCCTCCTCGCAGGAGCGGCACAGATTTTGATACCTGCGCAGCATGGGGCGGAGGCGCTTGAGTGAAAGATCATAATCGATGAGCCGCAGCTTGAGATCCAGAGTCAACTCGGCGACCGCCGCCGTATAAGCGTCCGTAGCCGCCAAGCGCAGGGCGTAGGCCTCGGCCATCTCGGCGGCTGATTCCTTTGAGGTCGGGTCATAGACCGCCCCAAGCTCGGCCATCTCTTGATTGCGCTCCGTCAAAGGCGCCGAATGGTTTGCGAATTGGTAGCGCGCGGCGTAGTCCTGCGGCTGTAAAGCCTCCGCTGCTGCGGAAATCGGCATCGACGCCAGTAAAACGCACGTCAAAAAGACAGCCAACCGCTTCCTCATATTCAGCACCTCCGTTCTTTTTTTGAGTTTCTGTCAAGGCTTCGTTGTGTCAAAGCCCAGGCTGCCGAAATCCGAAATATCCAATCCGAACTCTTCGAAGATATCCCGAATCTCCTCCATAGCCTCTCGGTCGGCCGAGGGAAGCTCGTCAGCGGGGGGCGGAAGCTCCTGCCCCACAGACGCCGCCGACTTCACCAACACCTGTCCCGTTCGGCTGTCTACCCAATGATACACCGCGGTGTCCGCGCCGTAGACCGCCACGTAGCACACCAATGTGTCCGGGTCAATTCCATACTGTTGCGCGATCCACGCGGGGAGCTCCTGCTCGGCTTCGTAAACCACGTCAGCGGTGGGAGCCGAAAGCTCCCGATGCGACGTGATGCTCACCCCGATCCCCGACAGGGGAAGCGAGGCGATCTCCTCCACGCAGGCAGCCTGCTCTGCGGTGGCAAATCGGCATTTCAGAACCAGGCCGTATCCCTCGTGAACCAGATAGAAGCCATCCTCATCCGTATAAGTAGTCAGGCATTCCGCAAACATCTGTCTGACCTCTGCGAGCTCAGCTTGCAGAAGCGCGGGGAAATCCAAATCTCCATCCAGGAATCCGCCCGCATAGGTAAAGCTTCCCAGCAGATCGGTCAGCACGCCGCTTCCATGGGGAAGCTCACCGCTGAAAGTTCCCTCATAGGTGCTCCCGTTCGGGTATGTGCGGGTAGCGCTCCCCAGGAGCTTTCCGTTGGCGAAGCTCCCCGCGGTGACGGTGCCATCCGCCGAGAAGAGGGAGCCCTCTCCGTTATAGGTGCCTTTCTCAAAGGCGCCCGCATAGATCTTTGTCCCGCTTTCGTCGTATAAGACACCGTTTCCGTGGTAGAGGCCGCCCAGAAAATCGCCATGATATTTCAAAACGCCGCTTTCGTAGTATTCCATTCCGAGCCCCTCCAGCACACCTGCGCTGAACAGCCCGCTGTATTGCACCGCTCCGCTTTCGTGGTAGATCTTCCCTTCTCCGCTCATGAGGCCGCCGTCAAAGCTTCCGGCGTACCACAAAAGCCCGTTTTTGACGACCGTACCATCTCCCGTCAGATTTCCCTTGACGAAGGTACCGCTGTACACGTCTCCGTTTTCGGAGATCAGCTCGCCCATACCCTCAAAGCGGCCATTGGCGAACTCACCCCGGTATTGCTCGGTTCCGTCCTCTCGGTAAGAGATCCCCTCTCCGTCGTAGCGGCCGTCCAGGTACTCGCCGGCGTAGGCAATACGGCCGTTTTCGTAGTATTCCTCGCCGTATTCCACAGCCTTACCCTTTTTGAGTCTTCCCTCAAACTTCAAGTTCTCCTCGTCTGCGTCATAGTAGACCCGAACCCGTCCCGTATAACTGCCGATGTCGGCGTCCGCAGCGTGAAAATCCTTCACGCCCCACCAACGTATGAACAACGGCGCGATCAAGAATATGATCAAAAGCGGGATCACGACCAGGAGAATGGCCACGGTCAGCACCAGCGACTTGGCCACGTAAATACTACCCCAGTCGAAGTAATCCTCCCGTTTTTCGGGCTTGGTTTTGAGAATCTTCGGTAATTTTTTAACCAGACGGGGGAATTTCGTCACCAACCGTCCCGCATTCATCGCATGGGAGCTCTTATTCCGAGCGGCCCGGAACGGACGGAGCAGCAGGTTTTTCAGAACCTGCACCACAAGCTTGATACTGCTGACTAATTTCTTTATCATAGTAGATCCTTACAGCGTATAAACCGTATAGGTCGTATACTTGTTTTCGTAATTCAGGTTATGCTCCGCCAAATACATATAGTTACGGGAGACACCGTCCTCGGAGGCGTATTTGACGATATCCATGAACATCGCGCGGGCGTTGGAGTAGTCCCGCTTCTCAAAGAGGCGGACACCCAGCTCGAAGCGCGTCATGAACTGCTCCTTGAGCTTGATGAGCGCATAGGGGTCGCTGTCAAACATATCGTAGAGCTTTTGCACGCCCGAGGTAGCGGTATTGAAATTCCCGATGCAACGGCTTCTGTATTTTCCCTTGGGCAGGGCGCTGAAGGCCGCTTCGGTAGCCACAATGTAGAGGCCGCTTCCCTGCGCGATCTTCTCGATCTCCTCAGACTCGTTGATGGCCGTCGCGACAGCCGTAGGCTCCATACGCCGCTCGTCACCGATAAAGCCCAAGAGAACCTGGGAGCGTCCGATGACGATCCGCGCATCCACCGTCCGCTCGCCCTTTGCGAGGCGGATATCGTTGTAGGAAGCGAGAACCTCTCGGCACTTGATCGCGGCCAGAAGAGCCTTTTCGGTGGAATCGGGGAAAATGGCGTTAAATCCGCTCGACATAAAGCTGTACGCCGTACCGCCGTTATCGGTGATGATGGGAATGATCTCCTCGAACACCGCGTTGATGCTGTTGAATATCTCCTGAGGCGCCGCATTGGAAAGATTGCGGGAGAAGGTGAAGCGCAGATACAGCGTCGTCATCTCCTTTTTGGTGTGCAGAGATTTCGTCACCTTCTCGAATTTGGTCTCACCGAGATTTTTCAAGAACTCCAGAGGCACAAAGCGGTAGTAGGATTGGTTGAGCGCCTCCAGGCTGGTGGTCTTATCCACGATATGAGCCGAAAGAGCCTTGACCGCCAGGGAAAGCTCCTCCACCTCGTCGCCCGTGTTGATGTTGACCACGGCTCCGTAGTTGCCGCGGGCGATCTTGTTGACCGACCGCTTCAGCTTTCTCACGGCACCCGCCGTGATGTTTTCGATAATCATGAAAAGCACCACGATGATAGCGCCTCCGATCACCAGGAAGGTGGTGATGACGGAGCTGATGTGCGCCACCACGTCAGACAGCGCGTCCACGCGGGTTCCCACCAGCATATACACGGGATTTCCGATATCCTCCAACGCCAATCGGCGGAGCAGGTAGAGCTTCTGTCCGTCCTTGTCATTGGAGATGATCAAGGTCTCCTCCATATCCGCCTGCGACAGCATTTCCTCTATATCGTATCCGAACAGAAGGCGGTTGGCCGGATAGCCGGTGGCGTGCAGATCGCCCGAGGCGAACACCCGCGTTCCGTCGGGCGCGCGCTCGATCAAGTTGATCTGCGGAGTCTCCTGCGACTCCTCCCCGATATGCTCCGCCGGAGACGAGCTCACCGACTCGCCGAAATTCCGGAGGAAATCCGCATACGCGACCCGCGACGTATCCTGACCGTCCACGACCACGCCGCCCATGGCCTGCTCAAAGGAATTGGCCAGGATCCGCGCCTCATGGCTGTAATCCGAGATCACGATATTTTCCACCTGGGGAATGATGACCAGGTAGGAGAGGGCGTAGAGACCCACGAACATGAGCAGAGCGATCAGGAGGGACTGTCGGAGCAGGATGGACAGACGCATCTTCAAAATACTGCAATAGAAATCCCAGGTCAGAACGCTGAGAAGGACCACTCCCGCCGCAACGGCGCCCAGGAGCAGGAACCGGTTGATGATCTGGGTCTTATCCGCGCTGTCGGTGTAGATTTCGGACATAAGGGAAAAGCTGCCTACAAAGACCGAATCCGTCGCATCGCGCCGAATACCCAGAATGTTACCCGTGATACCCACGGTGACCTCGCTCATATCGTCCAGGGAGACCTCGGCGTTGGCATTGATGATGCGCTCGCCGTCCACAACCGAGGAAACACGGTAATCATCCGAAATCACGTGCAGATCTCCGCTGGCGGAATCCAGCACGTAGTAGAGGCCGATGCCCGTATAGAAGCGATCGTATACACCGTCCTCGGTGCCCTCCAGCACGTAGCTGCGGGCTCCGGTATAGACGCGGATGCCCTCCTCACTGCCGATCATCACGTCCCCGCCGGGGAGCGTGAGCCATCCGTAGGGTATGGCCTCGCTGATCGTGTAGTCCTCGATCTTGGCCACGTGCTCGGTGTTGTCCTTGCGAGCGCGGAACACCTCCACCTCGCTTCCCTTCATCAGCGAGAAATACACGAACGTGTCGTCCTCGCTAAAGGACGAGATGGGACTCGCGCTGCCGCCTCCGTAGACCCACAGGGGCTCGCGGAAGATCTTTTCGACGTACGTACCGTCCTCGTAGAACAGGTGTACCGCCGCCTCGGTGATGAAGCGGGTCTTTTCGTCGAAGGAGTAGGTGGTCATATAGATGCCCATGTCATGCTCGACGTAGATCCCGCCCACGTAGAAGCTGTCGCCGAACGTATCCGCGTTCAGCTTGGTTTCAAACAGACGTTTTCCCGAGGAATCCAACGACATAAGCGATTTTTTCCCGCCCGTGTCGGTTATGTAGTAGATATTTCCCGCGCGGTCGAGCGCATAGCTGTAATTGATGCGCTCCCCCGCCTCTTCCCGTCCGAAGCCCAGCCCAAAATTGGATGTTCCGAGGATCAGCGCGATACCCAGGATACTGTATGCGATCAGGATCACTATGAAACTGATGATTTTTTTCATGATCTGATACATTCCTCCGTTTCAAATGTTTTACGAAGCGGCAAACGTCACGCGCGCGAAGCTCATTCGCGCGAAATTCATTCGCGCTCGTCTGTCCTTCTCTTATTTCGCTTGGCCTGTTCACGCTTGCGCTTCGAGCGGCGAAGAAGATATTTGAAGAAGGATTCCTTCAAATACAGCTTCCTCGTGCGTTCCGCGTCCTCTTGAATGCTTTTCCACGTGGAGTAGATCTCCACGCAGGAGCCAAATCCTCCGGCGGCCATATTCTGACAGAAATCCTCGATCTCCGCCGGCAGGTAGCGATTGGGCTTAAAGATCTTCTGCATCAGGACGCCCAAGCCTTGACTGCGGAAGCCGTCCTCCACGGGGACATCGGGCGTTATGATATAATTAAAATGAATCTTTCGGCTTGTGGGATCCAGCACCACTCCCTGCTTCAGCACGCAAGCGGCGATCCGATCGTCCACAATATCCAGCTCCAACGCCTTACACAGAAGCATTTCGGCATATTCGAGCTGCTCCTCGTAGGTTTCAAATCGGTGCGTCCCAAAGAATTTTGCGGCGTCCTCGCCATTATGGTAGGCAAACACCACCGAAACCACGCGGTCAGAGCAGATGATCTCCTCAAAATCGCGGCATGTATCCGGCGTCATACCGAAATACAACGGCAGGAATTCCTTGATCGCCTGCTTATCCCGATAGATGTTGACTACGCTGGTAGCATAGTCATTTTTCTGCGTTACGTTCAAGCACACGGAGGCTTCGTACTGCCAATCAGAGCTCAGTACCTTTATGATCTTATATTTTCCGTGAACGATCGGCTTATCCACAAAGCAACCCTCCTTGTATGTTTAGAGGTTCCCTTTACAGGGGTGACCCCTTCGGTTCTGCGGTTATATCACACCTCAACGATGACGAAAGCCGAGCTTCTGCAACGGTTATCCGCCACCGAGGTCGCGATGATCTCATAGGTTCCGGGCATGGAGGGCGCCTGGTACAGACCGTTGGAGTCGATCTTACCGCCGGCCTCATCTCCGATGGACCACATGACCGATTTATCCTCGCATCCCTCCACCTCGGCCGCGAAGCGGAGCCGCTCCAGAGGCTTGAGCTTATGGATGTCGGGAGTGATCTTAATGACGATATCATCCAGCGCCCGCATCTTGGCGGTATCGCGGGTGGGCTTATACGCGAACCAGCGCACCCGCACGGAGTGACCGCTGACGTAGTCCAGCATACGCAGGCCGATCTTGAAGGTTCCCTTGTCGGGATAGACCAGCGCGGCCGATTCGATGCGGGGCACGTCCTTGTTCTCGTTCTTGGCCGCAAAGACCTCGCCGCTGCCGAAAAGAAGCTTTCTCTCCTCGTTTTCATCCGTGAATTCCACCGACACCGAGAGGCTGACGTCTCCGATGCCCAGCGTGTGGGAGATCTCCTCCGAGAAGAAGCGGGCGTTGACACGAATGGCGCCCGACACGGGAATGTCCACCACGCCCGAAGCGGTAGCGTAGTCATACGCCTCGGAGGAAGGGATCCCGAAAACGAAATTCATGCTCTTGTTCTTGGAGCTGTACGTAGCGCTTACCTGGGGCTTCTGCCAGTACTCCAGCGTCTCGATCTCCGCGTTGACACCGCCGCGCAGGAAGTTTTCATTCTTGTGGCGGGTAGGCGTCTCCGCCACAGCCGGCTGAACCGCGCGCGCCGTCTTGACCGCCTCGCCCGAGCGGGGCAGAATACGCTGCTCAAAGGGCAGGGGGGTAATATGGCGGATGATGAAGCCCGTACCGATGTTCATGCAATCCATCTTCGCCAGATAGATGGGCGTATTCTCCCCTTCGCTGTGGGCTTCCAGCGTACTCATGCGGGTATCCTTCATGATGGAGTAGCTTTCCTGATCCGCGCAGAGGTAGATCTCGGGATCGTCCGCCACCTCGGTCTTGTCGGTGTAGTCCCCCATCTGCACCGAAATGCTGCCGTCTCCCTTGGCAAAGGGCACGTAGCTTTCGGCCACGTAGGAGGCGCGGAGGGTGTACTCCACGTAGAAGACGTCCCGCTTCTTGGTCTTATCCTCGGCAAAGGAGAAGGTTACCTTCTCGTTTCCGTCCTCCTGGGTAAAGTAATCCGAGCGAAAAGTATAGGTAAAGGACAGCGCGGGATTGTCGATTCCCTTCAGGATCACGAAGCGAACCGTCATTTCCTCGTCGGAGAGAGCCAGCTTGGGGAGGATACGGACGATCTTGATGCCCGCGGCATTGTAGATCGTGGTAACGTGATTGGTGCCCGCATCCGAATAGATCTCGCGAAAATCAGGGTCGGCGGTGCTGAGGCTCAGATGGAAGTCCTCCTCCACCTTGTTGTACCGCTCGCTCTCCTTGTCCAGCGCGCCGATGTTGTTGACGGGCTCGCGGGGGGTCTCCGCGTACTTCAGGCAGAGATAGACCTGATCCGACTTGGAGAGCGTATCGTACCCGTCCAGCATTTGCAGCTTACGGATAACGGGGGACGCCACGGCGATCTCACGCCCCATATAATCCAGCGCCAGACCCGTTTCCACGAAGAAGGAGGTATCATCGTTCTGATATACACCCAATCCGCAAACCACGCCCGCGCCGATGGTGGTGCGGTTGATGAGATGGCGCTTGTTGTTGAAATACCGCTGCTCGGTCTCAAAATCCCGCGCGGTCAGCATTTTACCGTAAAAGTACAGATTCCGTTCAGAAGGGAAATACTTATTGTTTTTCATCGACGTCGGAGCCTCCTAAAATAATATCGTGGGAAATGACACTTCCCGCATCCATGCTCGCGTGGGTATAATCGCTGAGCACGGTGTTGCTTCCCAGGTAGGTATGATCTTCGAGTATGATCCGCTGCTTCGCCACAATGACCTCCGCCTCGGTATGGGCGGGGATACGCTTTTTCAGGCGTTGCATGAAGACGCTTGCATCCTGCTGGGATGCGAACACCCCCTCAGGCATAACTACGAAGAACTTAAAGGGATTCTCGCCGAAAAGCCTCTGGTAGGTCTCTCGGTCCTTGCTGTTGTAGATCATATTCCGAACATCAAAGTATTCAATAATATTCGGCTCACAACCGTACTCATGCCGGATCCATTCTGCGATCCCCCGTTTCACGCCGATCCGGCGGTGATCCGAGATGGCGTTTTTGATCTTGGTTCGCAGTACCTCGTCCGAGAGGTATGCCGAGTCCTCAATATCCAGCCATCCCGCAAGGTACCGCAGCATACTCCCCTCCGCGACCCGGTAATCCAGGCTGTTCCCCAAGGCGGCGATATCGTCGTCCAGGGCAAAGAATAAGCTGTCAAAGATGGAGAGGAATCGAGTCAGAAATCCGTTTTCGCCATCCTCCTCCCGATACAGCTCGGGCAAATAGTCCACCATGCGCTCGCCCGACAAAAGCAGCTTCAGCTTCCGAAGCTCCACATCGTGGCTTTCCAGCATGACGAACTCGAGCTTCAGCCAGATGTAGCGTCCCCGCAGGTTCACAGGCGCATCGGTGCAGTTGGTGAATATGGGGGTAAAGAGATCGCCGATCTGTTTGAGCCGATCCTCGGCGGGTACGCCGTCATCCGAGAGGAAGCTATCCAGCTCCACGACCCGATCATCTCCGACGGGCGCGATGGTGGTATTGGCGGCGTAGGCAGACACCTTCATGATGATGTTCTCGCCCAGCGTCGCGTCGATCAGTAAATTGCGCCAGATGAAGTCATACTCACCCGAATCGGCGGATCCGGTGATCAGCACAGCGGTAGCGCGCTTCGTCCCGTCCGTCACCACGGCGTGATCACGAAGGGTAAGGTTATAGAGCAACGCCCGCCGCCATTCCGAAGCGCGGTTGAGCGTCATATAGGATCTGCTGCCTTTCTGTGTAGCGGTCATGGTGAACTCCTCGTGAGCGTGTTACGGCTCCAGTACTGTAATGTGGATACGCCCGGGACGGGCGATGGCATGGGGCGGAATGACGATGCGGCCGTGCTTGTCACGGTAGCATCGGCTGTCATCCATGTGGATTTGGATACGATCCACCGAGAGGATGCCCTCCACGCGGTTGATCGCGGCGATCACCGCGTTTTCGGTAATGGGCTCGCCGAATTTGGCTCCGCCGGAGGCATAGCTCGAATACAGCGCGCGCACAGCCTCCTCCACGCGGCGGCTGATGGCCGCCGTATCCCGAATGGTGCTCTGCACCTCGGCGCTGATATCGACTTGAACGTAGATGGGCGCCGTCACCTTCAGATAGGTGGTGATCATGCGGTACTCCTCCAAATGCTCCCGCACCGCCGCCAGAAAGCTCTCGTCAGGAAGAGGATATTCGTCGCCCGAGTAAGGCAGTACCGCCAGCGTCACGGTATTGGCCAGCTTATCCGCGCTGGCATTGGGGAGATCAGGGTCAAAGCAGGGGATCGCCTTGGCGTCCGCGAGGCGGACTGCCGGCGTGTGGAAGGCCAGCGTGCGGTAATCCTCCGCGCTGACCGCTTTGGTGCATTGACTCAAGGAGAGCTTCAAGCGATCCATCGCTTGGAAAAGCGTCTCCCGGTCGCCCCCGCCTGCGGCGTCCTCGGTTTGCTGAATCCCGTATTCTCCCGCCGCGCTGTTCAAGGCGGTCAGGTTTCCGCGGCGCAGATTGCCTCGGCTCCCCCGCGTGTACGCGCAGGAGATCACCATAATGGCATCGTCACCCCGTCCGGGAACTTCCCCGTTCTCGTTGTCGCCGAACACGATCATGCGGCGATCCCGATCATATGTAAATACGCGGTCATAGGGGCCGGCCAAGGCCAAGCTGTCCACAAAGCTGTAATCCAGCCACAGCGTCTCCCCGTGCGGAGCGGTCTGAGCGACCATGATCCGCAGAGATTCGGTCAAAACATCCTCGTCCGCCTCGATGCTGAAGCGCTGATCCGGCAAGCCGTTGGAGGAATGGAACATTTTACTGCGCCCAAAGGGCTCATCCGCGAAGATCACCCGCACGTTGGGCTCGCCATCCCGGATCGGGATGATGCGGCAATCCGCGATATCCACGACCGCACCGTCGTGGTGGCTGACAATAGTGGCCTCTTCGGCGTACCGCCACCCGTCTCTATCCCGTACGAGAACGTAGGAAAGCCCGCTGACCAGCAGATCATCGCTGACCTCCAGGGGAGCGCCATCGTACAAAAGATCCACGTAATCGCTGCCCCGATTCATTTGGGTGAGAAACAGATTATTCGTGTAGATGCCGCGCAGGGCGGGCATATCCTCGCATCCGGATCCGGCCAGGCTGACGCGGAAGTAGTTGCCCCGGGGGAGCTTCCCCTCCGCGTCCGAGGGAGCCAGGTCGCGCTCCGCATACAGGCGGATCTCACCCGAGAAGGAGAGATCCAGCGTCTGATCCGCCACAGCGGCGCAGGGGCGGAAGCCCTCGGCCGTGCTGTATTCCCAAACCGTCTCGCGGGGGCGTCTGCACCCCTCATAGGCCGGATTGCGCGGCACAGGGCACGTATCCGAGACGGCGCAGACGAACTTAGCGCCCTCCTCATAGAACCGCTCGTCGATGATATCAAAGCCGATATACAGCCGTCGGCGATCCTCGTTGCGGATACTGCCGAAGGGATACACGTCGGCATCCTTATCCAGCATCAGCTCGGTCACATCATGAAAGCTGCCCGCGGATTCCAGATAGATACGTCCGAGGCGGAAGGGCTCTCTTCGGAAGGCGGTCTCGCTGACAAAGACGGTTCCGTCTCCGCCGACGGCGCGAGCCCCCTTCATAATGAACTCCGGCGGGTCGGAAAGCTTTACCTCTGCCCGAGCCGGTGTTTCGCGGGCGATCTCCACGCCCAGCATACGGAGCATATTCTCATAGCTGCTGTCCGAGAGGCGGTTCAGGTAGTACTGCTGCATTTCCTTGAGCCAGGCGAACAGCTCGATCATGGTGATACCGGGGTCATGCTCGTTAAAATCCGTCCACTCGGGGAATATAACAGGAATGCGCCGTTTAGCCGCCTCAACGATGTCGCTGAATCGTTGGTCGTCGAGATTGGGTAATTTTATCATGGTCTACGTGCCATTCCTTTCTGAAAAATAGGGAGTGGCGGCAAGCATCAGAGCCGCACCATGTGCTCTCCGTTGACAGCCACAAAATATTTATAGTCAATATCGTCATCCACCGAAACCGTAACCGGCTCGTTGTTATGGTCGTATTCACCCACCAGCAGGATGCGATCCACGCCGGAGATATGCTTGACGGTCTTAATGGCCATCATAACGCCGGCGATGGAGGGAACCACACCGATCCGCTCGGTCTTCGCGCCGTCGAGCATCTCCCGAACCTTAGCCAAGATCTCGGTCTCGGCCTGCGCCGCATACTCGTAATCATCCAGTTGAACCGAGATCTCCGCGCTGATGCGCATGGGCACGGCCGCCACCACATGGAGCCGCTTCCCGATTACCAGCTCGCATCCAATGCGGCTCATCAAAAAGTCCGTCACCCGCTTACACAAATTATGCGTATACGTATCGTTTCCGAGATCTCTGGGCAGGATGACCACGGTGACGTGGCCGGGGCGGACGTTCCCCTCCCGATCCCGTCCCGCAAAGCACTTGACCTCAAGGATCTCGTTGAATTCCTCCAGCACGAGGCTTTCATAATCCTCAGCGGTAACGGCGCGGCCGTGGTGCTTGATATGCTTGGTTCCGATCTTGCGAACCACATCCAAGCCCTGCTCGTCGCTTCCGCCGCAGGTTGCGCTGTCATTGGTCATGCTCTCCACGAAAGGAATGCTGACGACCAGGCCATCGATCGCCCCCGCAGGCAGGTTGCCCACGGATCCGCCGCCGAAGGAATACTGTACGCTGACCCGCAGGTTTTCGCGGTAGGAGGGGACACGGCCGCGGCTTCCGTCACCGAAGCGGATACTGCCCGCGGTGGCATCCAGCTCGTACACCCGATCCTCGCTTCCGCAGTCCGCAAAGCTGATCCGCGGTTCCCATTTCACAAGGAACTCGGAGAGCTCTCCGTCGGAGTCCACCACCTCGCGCACCCGGGAGGGATCCTGAGCGGCCAGCTCGCGGAGCTGGGAGAGGGGCGTCTCGGGGAGCTCGTCAATCCAGACCTCGCAATCGATCACCGGACGGTTGATGAGGGTCAGCCGTTGGTTGGCCTGTCCCGCCACCGCCTCGTGCATCTCGTTCCGAATGCTTTGCTTTTGAACGATATTCACCGCATTTTCCCGAACCCCGGCCAAACGGGGCAGGGTCTCCAATCTGGCTCCGTATTTCATAGAGCGATTCACCGCGCGGATCCAGTAGCCTTCGCGTCCGAACAGCTCGGCCCGCATAAAATCGCCCGGGGTAAACAGGGAGATGATCCCGCTGTTTTCAAAGGCTCTCGTACCGTCCAGCGTCTTCAGCTCCCGCCAGCTCAAGCGGCCGCTGCGATCCCCCGTCAGGTACTCAAAGCTGACGATCCGCTCAAGGCCGGTATTCCCGGCCATCTCAAAGTAAAGATTGATGGGATAGCCGCAGGGACACCGATCGAATTGGAAATACAGGGCATACTGCTGCTCCGCCATCCGCCCGAACAGCCGCATCTCAACCTTCGCGGTCTTGGGCTCATACACCGTCGTCACCAGATTGTTTTCTGTGACAATGGCTTCGGCCGGCAGGAATTGATCCGCATAATCGTAGCGGATCCCGATACGGCGGATCAGGGGAAGAAGCCATCTGGCGTGGGTGCTGTACCGATTCTCGATCTCGCGGATCCGCGCGCGGAGCCAGAATTTCTCATGGGCGTTCTGCATGGAGGACGCGAAATCCTCGGGGCAGATAAACTCCACCCGCTTCCGCTCGGAATTTCCCTTGCAGGAGAAGGGGTTTACGTCTCCCATCACATCCAGCCTGGCCCAGCCGAAGCCGTTCCAGTATTCCCACACCACGTCGGTGATGCTGATGTCGTCCCAAGGGCGCGCCTTCACGTCGGCCTTGTCCACCAAAAGCTTCTTGTTGAACTCAATGTCATCCCCGTCCTCCTCCTCGCCGTCGCGAAGAGTGACCGTGCGGATATCCAGCTCCAGGGAAACCCCGGCGCCCCGCTTGCTGAAGGCCTCATCGCAAGCGATGTAGAAGCCATCGTACACGTTGGGCTCCTTGCCGAAGGGATACCCACAGCGAACCGTATCCAGCTCGGTATCCACGGCGAACAGACTATCGGGTATGATGCCGCCGCTGTTCTCGCCCTCGTCCAAACTGCGGGCGTTGATCTTGACGGAATCCACCACGATATCGTCCGCGCCGTCCTTGGCCGTGGCATTCATCTTACAGAAAATGCGGTACTTCCCTTCCTCACGGGAGGCCTCGCCCCGCTCATCGCAGGGGAATACGGGGAAGGTATCGCCCTTGCGGAGGACGATGCATTTTTTTTCCTTTCGGACGGCCAGCTCATGCACCGTCTCGCCGTCGGTAAAATACCATCCGGCAAAGGCGGGATCGGTCAACCGAACCGTGTCCTCCTCGCTCTGGAAGGCCATGCCCGTATGGTCGATCATCACGCGGATCTCACATTGGGTATTCAGCCGCAGAACCGCTTCATGGGAAATGGAGAAGCCATGCCGCTCCAGGTTCTTGCTCGGATCGGGGGCGTACAGCTCCAGCGGGAACGCCTCGTCGGCGGCCACGTCGGTCTCAGTAATAATATCCTTGATGGGATCGGTCATGTAGATACGCTCCAGCCTGGCGGGCGTAGCCGCAAAGGTCGATGCCGTCTCGTAGACCAATCTGCGATCCTCCCCGTCATCTGGAGCGGGGACGTCGGTGAAGAGCTGCGTGCCGCGGGGGATCACAACCCCTCGTTCGGCGCCCTCCACCAGCTTCGCTACCGCCATTCCCACCGCAGGAGACACGGGCTTGGCGCACACGCCCTGCATATTGAGGAACTCCAGGTAGCATTTATCGGGAAATCGATTGTAGCGGTCCAGCGTTTCGTAGAGCATTTCCGCAAAGATACGCGCCAGCGCGCCGCCCGCGTCCATATCCTCGGGATCATACCGCCACTCGGGGGTATAAAATTCGCTTTTTTTCTTGATCTGGGCGAGAATATCTTGGGTACTGCGCCCATCCAGCTTGGGATACATCATCTGCCTTCACCCTCCATCATGTAGAACGGATATACCATATTGAATTGGTTATTCGTCGTGCGCACGACGTAGGAAATATGAACCTCCAGCCGCTCGCGGCTCCCATCCCCAGCGGGGATCTCCACCTGCACGTCCATGATTCGAGGCTCCCAGATCTCCAGCGCCTCGGCCACCGCCGATTCCAGGGCGGTCAAGCGTTCGGCGCGGTTATCCGAAAATACGAAATCCTTGGCCGGCGTTCCGAACTCCGGAAGCATGACGCGCTCGCCAAGATTGGTACGCAGGATGATGCGGATGGCTTCCTTGATGTCGTCCTCGGCGCTGCTCATAGCGATCTTACTGGTGGCAGGGTCGATGCAGAAGGGGAACTTGAGCCCCGTGCCCATAAAGCGTTTATTCTCGTTGTATTCCATTGGCATCGCCCTCCTTGTTTTCGTTTGCCTTAAAATACGCGGGTTTCGGGGGCTTTGCCCCCATTCCCCCACTTAAGGGACTTTTGAAAAAGTCCCTTAAGAATCCCCAAAACTTTCAAAAAGGATTATTGAACAATGCTTTTCAAGTTTTCGGGAGTCCAGAACCCCTTTTCCAAAAGGGGTTCTGGTAGGGGTGCAGGGGTGAAACCCCTACATTCTGCAAATATCTGTTCATTTGCCTTAGTTGATCTTGGTCATAGAGCCCTTGACCGTCAGCATACCGCTGGTCTTGATGGTCATAGAGCTGTTGGCGGATATTTCAGAGGTACCGCTGGCCTTGTTGCTGTACTGCGCGGCCGATACGGTCACCTCCTTGTTGGCCTTGATCTCCACCGCCCCCGATGCACCATCACAGGTGATGGTCACCCCGTTTCCCACCTTCACGACCAGCTTTTTGTCGCAGGTGATCTCGGTCGCGCCGGTTTCCTCGTTGATGAGCAGGGAGGTCTTGCCGTCGGTGAGCTCGATCTTCCCGGTCTCGTCGTCCAGCACCACCGTCCGCCCCTTGGGCGTGCCCACGGTGATCTTTTCCTTCCCCTTGGTGTCCTGAAAATCCACGTAGCTTTTATTGGGGGTCACGAGCTTGTATTCTTCATTTTTGCCGTTCTGAACTTGAACGGGGGGCTTGGCGTCCTGCGCCCACAGGCGGCCGATGACGAAGGGGCGGTGGATATCTCCGTGCTGGAAGGCCAGCACCACCACGTCCCCCACGTTGGGATGAAAGAAGCTGCCGTATTCATTCCCGCCGAAGGGAGTCATGCAGTAGATCCAGCCCGTCTCTCCCGCCTCCTTGTCGGAGGTGATGTACTTGCACTTCACGCGGCCGTAGTTTTTGGGGTCCTTGATATTGACGACCGTGGCGATCTCAATACCGTTTGTGACGGAATGGCTCTCGGGAAGATTCCCTCCCCCCTTGCCTGCCGCTCCGAACAGATCCGACATATCCATTGGGTAATCCTTTCTGTGGCGTCATGTAGTTACAGATTGCCGTTACAGATTGCCGCGGCAGAAGCCGATATCGGTAACGAATCCGCCCGCGCCAAAGCTGTGGCGGACGGTTTTGATATAATACTCACCGTCCAGCTCGGGATCCAATCCCGAGAATTTGACCTTGTTGCCGGGCGTGGCCTTTTCGTCTCCGATGACCCGCGCAGTTCCGCCTACCAGCTTCATGCTTCGCTCCCGCATCAGGGACTTGGCGTATTCCTGCGCCTCCTTCTGGTTCTTGACCAGACCGCTCTGCACCTCCATGGTCTTTGCCTTAACGCCCGCGCTGAGCTGGGAGCCGGTCTTACCGCCCGACGCCTTTTCGGTGGCGGAGAATTCCTTGAGCGTGTCCGGTTGGATTCCCGACACGGTCACCTCTCCGAGCTGCTCTGACAGATCGGCGTTACGGGTGAAGCTGAGCATATCCCGTCCCCACTTGTATTCTGATTTCACGGAGGCGGAATCAAATACGTTCTTGCCGAATTTCAGCTTGGATCCGATCATGCAGAAGGAGCTGCCCGTAAGCTGCGCCATGGAGCAGACGTAGCTGTAATAGTCCTGCCGCTTGAGGGTCTCGGGGTTCTCCTTGTCGGCGGCGCCCGCCAGCGTTACCTGTACGCCCTCGGTGTAGCCGCTGACCGTATCCAGGATCTTTTTGATGATCTGGCTCTTGCTCTCATTCTCGAAGGTCTCCCAGGAGGTGTTGCCCATGAGCATTCCGCGGGCATCCAGACAGGATATCCGCATGAAGACGCCGTCCCCGCCGAACTCCACGTCGGCGGTATTGATGTACCCCATGAACACGTCCACCGGAGTCTCGTAGCCCAGCTTGATTTTGATCTTCTTGCCGGGCTGGAGCTTTTTGACCATCCCGTCCTCGATGCGGCTGTTCTTGTGGTCGAAGCGGCAGACGAAGGACAAGTCGGCGCAATTGGCCTTGAAGGACGCGGATAAACGCACGTCGATGGATTCCACCGAGCATTTCTCGGGCTTCAGCTCCGTCCCGTCCACGTAGAGCCGATACTGCGGCACGCGGGTATCCTTTTCCATTCGTCCACCTCCTTTGGAAAATTGCTGATCGGGGCGTTGCCCCTGTACGATCCCGTCACAGGATCGGCGGGATCACAATGTGCTCTCCGCTGGTCAGGCGCCTGGGGTTGATGATGTCGTTGGCATCGGCGATGCGCCGCCACTCACCGCAGTCGCCGTACTCGGCGTATGCGAAATTATACAGCCTGTCTCCCTCAGTCACCGTCCTGGATTTGGTACGGTCGGGGGAGTTTCGAATGTTGTTGTCCTTTTTGTCCGAGATCAAGGAGATCTCCACGGTAGCCCGCACCGGGGTACCGAACAT
The DNA here is from genome assembly GCA_045633025.1 of Eubacteriales bacterium. Lineage (GTDB taxonomy): Bacteria > Bacillota > Clostridia > Oscillospirales > CAG-272 > CAMEON01. Next base: position 18,590 of record JAZQXS010000088.1, read on the forward strand.
ATTGAACATGGTGAACCGTTGAGAAATGCTTTGGATGTACCCCTTAAAGCTGATAGATCCCCAAACGAATTCCACCAGATTGGGCGCGTGGGTATCCGAGTCTACCGCCGCCAGCTTCATGAGCGGCTCGGTGAAGGTTCGCACGTCCACCTTCAGCGCGTCCACCGCCATGGTGGATGCCAGCACCGATGCCTGCGCCGTCCCCACGCCGCCGCTGTACGTATCGAACAGCAGGCTGAAGGACATGGTCTCGGCCTCTCCGCTGATGAACTGCAGAACGGGGCGATCCAGCCCGGGCACCTTGTGCTGAACGTAGTTGATCTGTCGGTTGATGGTAAAATCCGAAGGATTGAACAGACAGGGGATACCCGTAGAGCCCACCACCGCGGTGGTATTCAACAGCTTGTTCGCTCCGTCGAGCACCTTGAATTTGGCTTTCGTCATACCGAGCATATCCGCTCACTCCTTTCTCTTTCGAAGCATCAGAATCCGGATCGCCTGCGCTCGCGCATCAGGCGGGATTCAATTTGTGCGTATACTTTATCCGCCAGCTTGGCGATATCCTCGCGGCTCATATCCTCAAAGCCCTTGTTCACCTGCGCCTTGACCGTCCGCGAGCTTTCCATTTTCTGGTTCAGGGTCACCCTTTCCGCCGCGGCCGCAGGGGGAGGCGTTTCCGCCTTTGGGGGCTCCTTGTGCGTGATGGGCGGAAGCTCACGCAAGCGCCCGCTCTCCGCCTGGAAGCTGTCCGCCGTCACAGGGGGCACCAGCATGACCATGTTCTCCCCGTCGTCCACGGTTCGGAAGGTAAATCCGCCGCCCAGGATGGTCGTCTGCTCGCCGCTCTGTTTGACCGTAACGGCCTCCTCGCTCTCCAGCCGATGAATGAGCTTGGCGATATGCGTCCGCTCCGTGGCGGTTCGCATGGAATATCGGCGGATCCGCGCCGTGCTGTTCAGATGGCGGAGCATCACCCGCATTTCGGACACGTCCGAGAGCACCGCGCTTCTGCGGGGCCGCAGGACGGACATGCCTCCCTGCGCCGCGACCTCGTCTGCATCGATGCCCGCCTCCCCGTAGTAGAGGGAGGCCTCGGGGTACAGAACCGCAGGCTCAGCCCGAACCACGCCTCTGCGCTCCGCCGCATCGCCGTCACGAGCGGGTCGGGACGAATCCGTCCCGCCTGCCTGCGCCGAACGCGTCGCTTGAGCGATCAATCCGTCCAGGGCTTGCAGCGTCTTCTCGTCCAGATCCCGGCGGTAGGAATTCCGGGGCTGACCGACCGAGGGCGAACCGAATCGCACGTCTGCGGCCGTACCGCCGTGTCTCGTCCCCGTTGCTTCGGCGGATGGCTCCGTCCGAATCTCGGGCATGACCAATCGCATGGGATACCCGTACCCGCCCTCCGCCGTCCGCACCCGACCTCGCGGCAGGGGGGCGGCTTGACCGTTGGCGAGCATATCCGCCTCCCTTTCATAGCCGGGCGCGGCGGAATTTTCTCGGAGCGAAGAATCCTGCGGATGCCCCGCCGCCTCCGAACGGTCGGCATAGGTGTAAAAGTGATTGGTGTTCTGCACGTACATCGACGCACGGGTCAAGGGACGCACCACTATGTTTTGTCCGCCCGACGCCGAAATACCGCGAAGCTCCCCTGTCGGAGCATCTCCGTATAGCATCTGCAAAGCCCCAAAGGCCTGCCAATGCCCGCCCATAGCCTCTGTATGCAGCAGCGGCAGGAACTCGGCCGCAGGCGCTCCGTCGCTGCGGAGATACCCGATCCCGTGGCCGTTCTCAAACGTCAGGGAATCCGACAGGTACCGCCTCGCGCGGCGGTGGAGTCCCTGCACCATATCGGCTCTTTGAGCCAGCATACTGCGCGGGCGCAACGCCGCGGCCGTCTCACTCTCCGCTTCCCCCGAAAAGATCCGATCCGGGACACGCTCCAAAACGCGCTCAACCGTGTGCTCGTCGGAGAGCCCGCCGGAGAGCCCGCCGGAGAGCGCGACCATACGGTTGGTGACCGTATCCGCAACCCGCTCCGCCAGTCTTTCGGCATCGCGACGCTCAGCCAGAGCGCGGCGCTCATCTCGAGCGCGGTCACCCGTCATATCCGAAGCCCGTCCACCGATCTGCCCGGCAGGTTGCCCGGCAGATTGCCCGGCAAATTGCCCGGCGATCTGCTGCGCGTAGAATACGTTCTCGGTTCGTTGCAAATGCAGGGGCGTTGTGTCAAAGGGACGAACGAGAGCCGTACCGGGAATACCCGCCGCGCGGTCGGCGCGCCCCGCGGTCTCGGAGGACGAAGCCTCCCCGCCATACGTCAGCTCCATCGGGGCTCTGCCCACGTCGTAGCCCAAGGCGCGGGACACCGTGACGTCGCCCGTC
>JAZQXS010000089.1:0-3618 GCA_045633025.1 Eubacteriales bacterium
CCTCCGGACAGACGTGGCTTGTTCCATGAAAATGACGTCAAGAACCTCCGTGAGATGGGTGAATACATCCGCAAGACCTTCGCGGTGAATCTGGCCGAGAATGCCACCGTCACAGCGGACAAGGACGACGGCTACCATACCGGCGACGCGCTGACCGTGGACAGCTACGACGCCTACTACAAGCCCTTCGACGGGGAGAACACCGCCGAGATCACCGTCAAGCTGGACAAGGTCTGCGACGTGACCCACGTGGTCATCAAGGAGCACATTCCCATGAGCCAGCGTGTGGAGGCCTACGTGATCGAGGCTCTGCTATCCGACGGCACGTGGACGGAGCTTGGGAAGGGAACCACCATCGGCCGTAAGCGCATAGTGAAATTCGATGCGGTCAAGACCGATACCGTCCGCATCCGTATCACCGACTCCCGCGTGTGTCCCGTACTGTCCTTCATTGGTATCTACTGATCCATATGCAAAAGCCCTGCAAGCGAGCTCGCTTGCAGGGCTTTAAAACGGATACGCAGGATCACAGCGACAGCGGAATTCTGTATTCGCCGTAGGACAGCTTTTGCGCCGTGGCTTTGACGATCTTGTTTGCAACTGTGACGGCGGCTTCCCGCTCGCAGATCCGCTGATCCCCCAGCTTATTCATGGCCAGCAGATCATCGCCCGCCAGCAGAATACCCTTGGCCTCGCCGTCGGCGACGGCAAAGACCGACAGATCCAACTCCACCTCGCCGTCCTCTTCGGTACGGTTGAGCAGATTCAAGATCAGCGCGGAGCCGTCCTCGTTGACCGAGAGCTGAACCTGGATGGAATCGTCGCGCTTGGCGTGGTAATCCTCGATCACAAGGGTCTGGTAGGCTTCCGTGTGGGCAAAGCGGTGGAGCATCATGCCCGAGGCTGCCACGAACGCGCCCTCCTTGGGGGTCTCGATGACGGATTGAGCGTGGGTGTTGGCCCAGTTATTGAAGTTGATGAAGTCAATGCTCTGGCCGTAGCGCTGCCACATCATGAGGGTGGCGGCGGCGTCCAGCGCGTAGGACCACTTGGAGAACATGAAGCACTTGTTGTGCCGCAGCTCGGAGCGGGGAACCATGTTGTACACGTCGGCGCCGTTGAGGGGGAGCCACTCGGTGTTGCAGTAGCGGATGTTGGTGCCGTGCGCTTTGTTGAAGCGGTCGAGGATGCCCAGCTTGAACTGCAATTCACCCTCGTCAAAGCCGCGGTCGGCAAGGAAGTCGATGTCCATGCCCGCGATCTCCACCATGCGCTCCAGCTCCTTGCCGCCGTGGCAGTAGGAGATCATACCGATCTTGATGGTGGGATCGACAGCCTTCATGGCGCGGGAGTACCGAACGCAGGCCTCGGCGTACTCGGTTCCGTGGAACCAACGGTGGATCTCGTTGTCCATCTCCCAGTATTTGACGTTGTAGGGCTTGACCCGACCGTTGGCGATACGGGCGCGGCCTCCCTCGGTGGTCTCGTCGCCGTTGCAGTATTCCACCCAGGCGGCGGCCTCGCGGATGCCCTGCTCGGGGTCTGCGAACTGGGGCAAATCACGGCCGTGGAGCCAGTCGCCGTTGCCGTGCTGAGGATCGTTGGGGTCATGATCCTTGGCTGCCTCGGAGGCGGAATCGTAGAACCGCTTGAGGGGATGGTGCATATTGACGCAGATCATGGACTCACCGCCCACCGCCTCGGCGTAGGTGGCCAGCTCGTCGGTGCCGATATCGTTGTACTGGTAGCCGCCCCAGAAGTAGGAGTACATGGGGGGGCGGTTGGGGCCTACACCGTCCCGCCAGTTGTAGAAGGAGGCAAAGCATCCGCCCGGCCAGCGAATGACCTTGGGGGAGACGTATTTGCCTACCTCTACGGCGTTCTTTTTGAAGCCGCGGACGGCATCCGAGGGGGTGAGGGTGAAGTCATCGCAGATCACCGCCGTGTGAGGGGGCAGAAGCAGGACGAAGGTGTAGCGACCCTCGGCGGGAACGGCAAAGGTGGCGGTCACAGGCGTATAGTCATCGCCAACCTCGCCAAGCGCGCAGGTCACGACGGGATCGGTCACGCTTCCTTCTTTATAGATGGCTACCGTCAGCTTGACGTCTCCTGCGGCGCGCTTGATCTTGCCCTTGAAGGTGTAGGTCACGTCGGTGAAGCAGTATTTGCCCTCCTGCGCCAGGCCGCCCGGCTCGTCGCTGTTGTTGACCACCTCCATGGCGTGGTCGCCGTGGCAGGCATCCTGAACGTAGCCGATGCGCACGTCGGCGGCGGGGGATTTTTCGATGAGAAAGGTGGAATCATCCTCGATGGTCTGGAATCCTGCCACGCCGGGAAAGGCAAACCAGGCGTTGTGTTCGTAGGAGGAATGGTACCAGTCGAAGACACGCCAGTCGGTCTCAAATCCGCCTGCCCAGTTCCGCTCGTCAAAGTGGAGGTCGAACCAGTGCTTGTTGATGTCGCGGTAAGGATAGAAGGGCTCAAAGCTGCGGTTGAAGAACATTTCGGCGGCCATGCCTTCCACCTGGAGGCCGTAGCCCAGCTCGATGAAGTTGGAGGCCAGCTTCTTGCTGATGGGGGTGGAGTGGGGAGTACGGGTGGCTTTCAGTTTCATAGAATATGAACTCCTTTCGGAAATTGTCCCTATACGGTATCATTATGATAGCATACAAAACTGATTGGTGTCAATACCTTTGGCCGATTTTTTGGGCCTTTTTAAGGAGTTTTGTCATGCTTGATTGGATTCAATGATTATTTTTTGCGGAATACTTGACAAGTACGCTGTGGACATGGTATAATGAACTGAATGTGAACTGAGATACCCAAAGGAGGCCGCCAAGGTATGAAGATCAAGACCCTGCACCGCACCTACGACGAAGTGATGTCCCTCCCTCGCCCCAAGCATAAAAGGCCATGGAAGCCTACCCGCCTCATGGGTACCGTCATGCGCCTGGCCGCTACCCCCGACCTGTGGGCGACCCACTTCACCTACACCCGCGACAAGAAAAGCGAGCCGAAGGAGCCCTGCCTCATTCTCATGAATCACTCCAGCTTCATCGATCTGAAAATGGCGGCGGCGATCCTTTATCCCAAGCCCTTTGGTATCGTTTGTACCACCGACGGTATGGTGGGAAAGAGTCTGCTCATGCGCTCCCTGGGCTGTATTCCCACCCAGAAATTCGTCACCGATTTGAATTTGATCCGCGACATCAAGTATATGCTCAAGGAGAAAAAGACCTCGGTGCTCATGTACCCCGAGGCGGGCTACTCCTTTGACGGCCGCGCCACCGTCATGCCCGCGGGATTTGGCGGACTCATCAAAATGCTGGGCGTGCCGGTGCTCATGATCACTACCCACGGGGCGTTTGCCCGCGACCCTCTCTACAACGGACTGCAAAACCGCAAGGTTAAGGTCTCCGCCGACGTGACCACCCTTCTGACCCGCGAGCAGGTGGAGACCCTCACCGCCGAGGAGCTGGACAAGGCGGTCAAGGATGCCTTCTCCTTCGATAATCTGGCGTGGCAGTACGAAAATGGGATCAAGATCACGGAATCCTTCCGCGCGGACGGACTTCACCGTATCCTCTATAAATGTCCCGCCTGCCAAGCGGAAGGGGA
>JAZQXS010000090.1:0-3036 GCA_045633025.1 Eubacteriales bacterium
CTCGGCCGCGGCGGCGCGGGGGGGGGGGCGGGGGGCGGGGGTAAGGCAGGAGGCGGCGCCCCACGCGTGGTCGCCCGCCTCACAGCCCGTAGCGGTTGGGACTTGCGCGGGGGGATCGTCTTGGCTGACGGACGCCCGGCAGGCGGGGAGCGCCAGTAGGCAGGCCGCGAGGATGGCGGCCAGGGCGGATGCTTTTTTGGTGTGTTTCATGGGGAGACTCCTTTCTGAAAAATGTGGGGGAGGGAGCGCCCACGCCCCCCTTCAAGAAATATTAAAAAATAAATGTTAGAAAAATGTTTTCAAAACCCGCAGTCCTTGACCTTCTTGTCCTTGAAATAGTACTCCTTGTCGTGCTCTCCGATCTCTCGCATGACGCGGCAGGGATTGCCCACGGCCACCACGCCGGAGGGGATGTCGCGGGTCACCACCGAGCCTGCGCCGATGACGGTATTGTCTCCGATGGTGACGCCGGGCATGATGAGGGCGCCCGCGCCGATCCAGCAGTTTCGTCCGATGCGAACCGAGGCGTTGAACTGGAGGCCTCTGGCGCGGAGCTCGGGGTCGATGGGATGGCCGGCGGTGGCGACGGTAACGTTGGGCGCGAGCAGGGTGTAGTCGCCCACGTAGATGTGGGTATCATCCACCATGGTCAGATTGAAATTCGCGTAGACGTGATGGCCGAAGTGGACGTTCTTGCCGCCCCAGTTGGCATGGAAGGGGGGCTCGATGTAGCAGCCCTCGCCGATCTCGGCGAACATATCCCGGAGCATGGCGGTACGGCGCTCACCCTCCGAAGGGCGGGTGTGGTTGAAGTCGTACAGCTTTTCCAGGCACGCGGTCTGCTCGGTCATGATGTCGCTGTCGTTCGGGTCGTAGAGCATGGCGGCGTGCATTTTCTCGTAATTGGTCATGGCGGTTCTCCTTGGTGACGATGAAATTGGTCGGTAGTCTCATTATACCATACGCGCGCCCGTTTGTCAACCGTTCGGGAAACGCAAAAAATAAAACCGCCACCCCGGGGAGGGATAGCGGTTTTATGGATTGGAGATCCACAGGATCAGTCGATCTGCTCCTTAACCTTGGAAGCCTTACCGATGCGGTCACGCAGGTAGTACAGCTTCGCGCGGCGCACCTTACCAACACGGATGACCTGAATGCCGGCCACGTTGGGGGAGTGCAGGGGGAAGGTCTTCTCCACGCCGCAACCGTAGGAAATACGGCGGACGGTGAAGGTCTCGGAGATGCCGCCGCCGTGCTTAGCGATAACGGTACCCTCGAAGATCTGGATTCTCTCTCTGTTGCCCTCTTTGATCTTGTTCTCGACACGAACGGTGTCACCGATCTCGAAGGAGGGGACAGTCTCCTTCAGCTGCTCATTGGTAAAAGCCTTAATCAAATCCATGATAATAGCCTCCTTATATCCGGGGTGTTCATGCAGAGCGTCGCAGCGGACCACCCGTGAAATACGTGCGCGGTTTCACACACACGCAGAATATTATACCATAAACCCTCGGAAAAATCAAGATTTTTTTCAAAATTTGTTTTGGCTTTTTTGCATAAACTTGTGTTGACAAGGGTGGGAATGTATGGTATAATTGAGGGTAGACATATAGAGGGATCGACCCGATCGACTATCCCATTTTGAAAGGAATATTGAATATGAACCGATTTTTTCCCGAGATCTGCAAGAACTTCGGCTTTGGCATGATGCGCCTGCCCATGGCCGGTGAGAACGTGGATATTCCCCAGACCTGCGCCATGGTGGACGCGTTCCTGGACGCCGGCTTCAACTATTTCGACACCGCCCACGGCTACATCGGCGGCAAGAGTGAGCTGGCCGTCAAGGCCTGCCTGACCTCTCGCTATCCCCGCGACCGCTATATTCTCACCGACAAGCTCTCACCCAATTTCTTTGAGAAGGAGTCCGACATCCGCCCCTACTTCGAGTCCATGCTGGAGGCCTGCGGGGTGGACTATTTCGATTTCTTCCTGCTCCACTCCCTCAATAACGGCAACTATCCCCACTATACGGGCAACCGCGCCTTTGAGATCGCCGCCGAGCTCAAGGCCGAGGGCAAGGTGCGCCACGTGGGTATCTCCTTCCACGATACCGCCGAGGTGCTGGAGAAGATCCTCTCGGAGCAGCCCTCCGTCGAGGTGGTGCAGCTCCAGTTCAACTATCTGGACTACGAGGACGAGCGGGTGCAGAGCCGCCTGTGCTACGAGGTCTGCGTGAAGTACGGCAAGCCCGTCATCGTGATGGAGCCCGTTCGCGGCGGTAGTCTGGTCAACCTGCCCGAGGCGGGCAAGGCCGTTCTGGACGGGCTGGGCGAGTATTCCCCCGCCGGGTACGCCATCCGCTACGCCGCTTCCTTTGACAACATTTTCATGGTTCTGTCGGGCATGAGCAACATGGAGCAGATGGAGGATAACATCCACTCCATGAAGGATTTTACCCCCTTCACCGAAGCCGAGTACAAGGCCGTGGGGAAGGTGGCCGAGATCATCCGCGCCATTCCCACCATCCCCTGCACCTCCTGCAAGTACTGCGTGGACGGCGACCGCTGTCCCATGAACATCCGCATCCCCTCCCTGTTCGGCGCCGAGAACAAGGCCAGACGCTTCAATACCGAGGACGCCCGCGGCCACTATAACTGGGTGACCGCCAAGGGCGGTAAGCCCGCCGATTGCATCGAGTGCGGGCAGTGCGAGGAGATCTGTCCCCAGCAGCTCCCCATCCGTCAGCTCCTCAAGGAGATCGGCGAGCGGTTCGGGTAATACTATAGGGCACCTCTAAAAATTCTTCGCACGACGAATCGACGGAATCTTTTCCGCCCCGAGCTACGCTCGGATGTCGTCACAAAAATCCTTCGCAGAGGATAAACTCTGCGCGCTGATTTTTGTTTAGACTGACGAAAAATCTTCGCATCGCTCGCCGCACGCAGAATATTTAGAGATACCCTATAAAATCTTGAATACGGGAGTGCGCCTCTTGGCGGCTAAGGCCATGGGGCATTGCCCCAACCCCCACGTAAG
>JAZQXS010000091.1:0-3505 GCA_045633025.1 Eubacteriales bacterium
CAGCTTCTCCAGGAACTGCATCCGTTCTTCGTTGTAGATTACGTGCGCGTTGAGCCAGCCAAGCTGTTGGCCAAACACCAGTTCTTCGGCTAAATGGTAGCGGAAATAATCGTCGTCGTCCCGCTTGGCGCCGTCGGTGTACCTCCTGCGGTTCGTCCCCAAGATTGAGTTTGACGGCATACACCGCAAACATTTCGTTCCACGGAGCCATATCGCCCTCGTAGTTGAGAATGTCATATTGTTGACCAGCTATCAAGTCGCTCTGCTTTTGATGATATTCCCTTTCAAGATCAGACTTCACGCTTTGTATGGTTATCTCGCTATTCTCATCCGGGACGAATATAGCATATCCTGCCATAGCAGATATTCAGGCATTGGATTCCTCCAAGTATACCTGTGATGAAATAGCTTTGAAATTTGCTGCACAGCTTATTAAGCGCCTAAAGACATAATGAATTATGGATAAACGACAATTCCTCGAGTATTGCCTCCATACATACGGCACATCCCCCGACTATCCGTTTGACGAAGACTTTGAAACCGCCGTCCTCCGTTACAGCGACAACCGCAAATGGTACGCCATCGTCATGCGCGTGTCCCGGCGCAAGTTTGGTTTTGACAGCGACGAGGTAATCAATGTTGTTAATCTCAAACTGCCGACAGAGATGTTCGGCTCGTTCAACGCGGCTGATGGCGTATACCCGGCGTACCATATGAATAAGCTCCATTGGATCTCGGTACTTCTCCCCGATACATCCGACGAGGTGATCCAATTTCTTGTGGACGTGAGCTTTGAGGCAACAAAGGGTAAGCAAAAAAGCAGAAAGATTGTCAATACTTCGCGCCAACTTGGCACGAGGCCGTAATCTTTATCGCGGGTTGCGACGAGGTTGTTCCCAAAATAGCAACCTCGTATTTTTTTCGCAAAACCTATTGACAAAATCCGCCCCGTATGTTATAATGCCGTTAAAGGAACCTTTCGTTCTTTTAATGCAAATTTGATGATCGAGGCACCTATGAAGCGGATGAACGAAGAAAAACTGAATCAAATGGCGGAATTCATTCACCGCTACGTAAGAGAACACAACGGCGAATCCCCCAAGTTCCAAGAGATTTTGGACTACATGGAGATGAGTAAATCCGTTGGTTATCGGTATCTGACCACCCTGCGGGACCGTGGTGTGGTCATGTACAACGGCAAGGACACGCTGGCGGTGGAGGGGCAGGAAGCCATGAAGGTTCCCTTCCGTCGGCTCCCGATTGTAGGGACGATTGTGTGCGGATCGCCCGAGGACAACCGACAGGAGATCCAAGGCTATGTGGCCATTCCCGAAGATTGGGTGGATGGTGATTGTTACCTGCTCCGCACGTCGGGGGATTCTATGGTAGACATTGGGATTGACGATGGCGATTTGGTGTTGATTAGACAGGCCACGGAGGCCTTTGACGGGCAGGTGGTGGCAGTGCTTACTGACCGAGGGCACAACCCTAAAACGCCTTATGCGGGGCGAAAATGGGCGTCCTTGGCTTCTTGCCGAGAACAAGTCCTCCCCCAAGGATCGGCGGGAGCTGAAGCCTGATTGGATGGAGATTCAGGGCATTGCTCTGAAGGTGATCAAAGACATAAAGTGAGGTGATTCCCTTGCGTAAAGCGACCCAAAACAAGATCCCCATTGCGAAGTGTGCCAATCCGACCTGCGGCTGTACCATTCTGTATAGCGAGAATCCCCGTGAGAAGCTGAACGTGACCGTTCGCATGGCCGAGGCCGGATATACGGGACCTACCTTTATGTGCCCTCGTTGCAAGCAGATGCTGGTGGTGATTGAGAAACCCAAGGTTGCGGAGGGGTACGTTGCGATACCAATATTAAGCCTGTAGTTTTGTCACGCTCTGCGTGACAAAGTTCCAAGTTTGTTTGGTTGACTTATTCAAGCAAAAAAGGTATAATGATGTCAAACAGACAAAGGAGGTGTGTCCCATGACACTCGGCCAGAGAATCCAACAAATCAGAATAGAGCATGGCCTTTCACAAGAAGAATTCGCCGAAAAACTTGGCACGACACGACAGACGATCTCACGATGGGAGCTTGATCAGACCTTTCCTGAGATAGCGAAAATTGTAATGATCAGCAAGATTTTCTCCGTCAGTACCGACTCCATCTTAAAAGATGGCATAAGCACCTTTGATGCCGATGTCGAGTATTTTACCTGCGGTGTTTACCGCGGTGCTAATTGCGAGATTGTTGAAACTGAAAAATTTGCGCTTGTGCTCTATAGTTCTACTGACAAAACCATATTGGGAGCCAAGCTTTACAAAGGCTACGAAAACAAGAAAAGTCTTGTAGCAATCTGTGAACGAGATCAGCTCGCTGAAAAAACAGAATACGCATTTTTTGTTGAAAATAGCGATCCACATACAGCGATCTCTAACAGCGAAAGAATGGCGCCCAAACTCGGTGAGGCTTATGATTCCAATGCCCCCAAAACAATGCGTCGGTTAGAATCCTTTGTGGTCGATCATAGCGGTTCACCATTACCAACGGTAAAAGAAGCAGGAATACCAAAATGTCTGACATTGTGGAGAATGTCTGACAGCTATCATGCGACACATGATGATTTCTACTTTTTCTTGTGCACAGGTAAAACTGAGTATATCTTCTCGATAAAGACGACGGACACCAATATCTACTGCGGTGCATCCTGCAATATTGTCTTTGATTTAGGCTTATTTAGTGGTGGACAGTTTTTTAGAATCCGCAATTATAAGGATAATAGAGATGTATTTTGTGGATCCCATTGTGATTTTACTTATGAAGTAAGTGAAATAAACATTCCCACCGAAGAATGTGAGCTGGGCAAGTGCCTCCAAACCAGCAAAGGTCTTATGTGGTGTGTCAAACGATACACGAACGATGAGATCGTGCTGCAAGGTTGCGGTGACGATGAATATACTTATCGTCGAAAAGATAAAAGAACTGAACAATTTACACACAATCGAAAGTGAACCATCCTCCCATCGGTGAACATGGGCGTCCACAAGATAACTGCGGACGAAGGTAGCTTGGACGCCCACGCAATTTGCAAAGCAAATTGCCCGAAGGAGTCCTATACCGAAAGCAAGGGTGAGTATCAGATTTATCACAGAGGTTCCCTCTGTCTTATTCTGATGCTCACCCTTTTTTGTTGGAACATCCGCCATTGACGTGTTTATATAATGATATTCCAACCGTCCATGACGGTCCAACCGTCCCTGACGGTTGTGACGCAAGTGACGCAAACGCTTCATAGGGGTGTGCTTTGGCATCACCGTCACAATCGTCACTACCGTCATAACCGTCATAACCGTCACCAAGCGGAATTTTTGCAGTACGTGAAAACGGTGCATGTAAAAAGACCGTCTTGGAGTGTAGCGAGCATAGGAAATGTACTGCATTTGCGTACTGCGCAAATGAGCCATTCCCTGCGCATCGGTCAGACAACCGCCCGATACGAGAGGGGCTTGGC
>JAZQXS010000092.1:0-2242 GCA_045633025.1 Eubacteriales bacterium
GCGGACGGGGGACAAGCGGTATCTGTTCGCCTCCTACCGCCTGGCCAAGGAGGGGCTGGACATTCCCCGTCTGGATCGGCTCTACCTGACCACGCCTCAGACCGACTACGCGGTGGTCACCCAGTCGGTGGGGCGTATCGCGCGGACACACCCCGTCAAGGCCGAGCCCATCTGCTACGACTACGTGGACGCCGCCGAGTATTTGGTGCGGGCGTGGAAGATGCGGTGCCGCCACTACCGCAAGGCGGGCGGCGTAATCGAGGAGGTGGAGACATGAGCCGCCTCAAACCCAACATCCCCCGCTCCTGGTACTCCCTCCCCAAGCACGAGCAGGAGGCCATCGTTCAGTATCAGAAGGAGGTCATCGATGAGCTGACCCGCATCAATGTCGATCACGAGGAGGCCGAGCTGCAAAAGACGTGGCTCAAAATGGGGTGCATCGTCAACTACGATATGAGCGGCTACGGAGCCCGCCGCGCCCGTCAATGGCTGTTCCGCTGGAAGCGGCTCTACCGCAAGATCGCTTCGTTCAAAACCGCCGCCGAGCGGGATGCTTGGCTCAAAGCCGAAATGGAAAGGATTTTCGGCAAGGATGGTTACCCGCATGAGTGGGTGGATTCGCTGGAGGATGGGGGGGAGCAGTCATGAGTCACAAAAAGCAGAAAAATCACAACAGTCCCGAACGCGGCCGAAACTGCTATAACTGTAACAACTGCGAATACGTAGGCGAGGGCGGTTATATGTGCAGTATGAGCAACGATATTGTCATAGAGGATTGGGAACCGACCGAGGATTTCAATTCTTGTAAGGGAAAGGATTTTGAGAATATATGAGCAAAGAGCAAATTGAGGAAATTGCAAAGACTTGTCCTTATAATGTGGACGGGGAGTGTATGTTGGATGAAACAAGATGCACCACGGATTGCGAGGTTGCTAAATGGGGGCATTCCATTACTGAAGGCTACCGCAAGCAGAGCGAACCAATTTCGTGCGGTCGCGAAAAAGGTGGATGGATAAGCGTTGACGAGAGGTTGCCCGACCATTGTGAAAAAATCCTTGTTTGTGACACCTCGCAGAACATTTCTACTGGGGTTTATTACGTATATAGCACAGGCGGCGGGGATTTTTGCACTCCTATTCGCATCAAGGAACAAATCACCCATTGGATGCCCCTTCCCGAACCGCCCGGCATGAAAGGCGGTGCGGAATGATAAACGGCAGACACATAGAAGTATGGCAGATTGAGAATGAAAGCGAAATCGAGGAAACTGTAAATGAGTATTGCAGATTGTGGGAGTTTATTCCCATCTCTGTTTCCGTCACATATTCCCAAAGAAAAGATTTATGGGTTGTGGCACTTGTAGTTGAACCGAAAGGCGGTGCGGAATAATGGATAAACAAGACCTTTATCGGCTTGATGAAATCACTTACAAGCAAATACAAGAAGCCAGAAGAAACAAAGAAGCCGAAAATAAAGCATTTTTTGACGGAATGGAAAAAGGTGCAGAAATGATGATGAAAGCCGTCAGGGATTATCTGAACCATGAAGAAATGAAGGGAGTTTGACATGAAAGCAGAAACCCCCACCTTCGGCCTCCGCATGAGCAACGCCAAATACCACGCTCACCCCGCGCTGTCCCGATCCAAGCTCTTTTGGCTGACCCGCTCCCCCGCCTACTTCCGCTACCGCATGGATCACCCCGCCCCTCAGACCGAAGCCCTGATCTTCGGCTCGGTGGTCCACAAGATGGTGCTGGAGTCCCGTTTCTTCTCCCGCGAGTTTGTCTGCGCCCCCGAGTCCATCAACCGCCGCACTCACGCGGGGCGGGAGGAGTACGCCGCCTTCTGCGCCGAGGCCGAGGCCAAGCGCAGAACCGTCATTGACCGTGACCTCATCCCCACCGCCGCCGCCATGCGGGACAGCGTGCTGGGCAACCGCTACGCCCGCCTCCTTTTGGACAGCGCACAGGTGGAGCGCTCCTTCTTTTGGATCGACGAGATCACCGGCACCAAATGCAAGTGCCGTCCCGATGCCATCAATATCATCGGCGGCACGGCCTACATCATAGACCTCAAGACCTGCCAGCGCGCCGATCCCCGCACCTTCCAAAAGGATGCGCTGGACTACGGCTATCCCCTTCAGACCGCCATGTGTCGGGAGGGCGTGCGGCGCGAGACAGGGCTGGATTGCAAATTCATTTTCATCTGCGTAGAAAAATCCGCCCCCCACTTCACGGCACTCT
>JAZQXS010000093.1:0-5313 GCA_045633025.1 Eubacteriales bacterium
AGCAAAAGGGAGTCGCAAGGCGACTCCTTTTTGCTTTTGATATAGGTAAGGGGCGCGCAGAATCTCTGCAAGTTGCCGGCAAGCAGTTCATTTCTGTTTTCACGGCGCAACTTGCACCGCCGAACCGACGAAGGAGGTCGGCGGATTTCATGTCCTCTTGCCCACACCAAAAGCAAAAAGGAGTCGCCTTGCGACTCCCTTTTGCTTTTAATACTTTTAATAACAGGTAATCTCTCAAGAGGAGAGATTGCATTCGAAACGTATGATACGGATGATATAGAGAAAATGGATTTTGAAACGGAAAAAATGAATAACCTATTTACTTTTTTAGGGTTTCATGATATAATAAAGGAGAAGTAGCATTGCGAGAAGGTAGCCGGTGTCTTGATTCGGCTATTAAAAAAATCTTTTTGATGAGAAGAATGGCAAATCCGTTTGTAGGGGATTAACATGTATGGGAGTGAATCGATTCAATAAAATCTTTAAGAAAATTCCTTGGATGATGTTGCTGATTATTTTGACTTTCTCCGTGGCGTTTGCGTATTTGATCGCTTGTGTAGGAAAAACGATCCAGGAGGTGCCCGAAACAACGATTTCTGTCGGCTTTTACGGGGAGTATCGCATCGGCGACGGGGAATGGCAGCATATTACGGGAGAACATATCCCTTCGACCAAGGGAGATGTGACGTTGCGGGGGCGCTTCAGGCTCTGCGATCCGCTAACGAAGCATACCCGAGGTGCCTTAAAGCGGGGTGACCAGATTGCGTTCCATCTCAGTCACATATCCTGTACGGTCTACGCCCCCGGAAGGGATCCCTATGTTTTCCCTTGCGAATTGGTCGAGGATGATGAGCTCGGCTGTGGGAATATCATACTGCCCTATGAGTATAGCAGCGCAGCGTCGGACACCATCACCATTGTTTTATCCAACTCACATGAATTCGGAAACGATAACGCGGTGGATCATTTTTTGGAGGCTCTGGATCTATACAGCGGTGTGGAATTCGAGACACGCATGATTCGTCAAGGCGATCTGCAACGGACGATTGGTTATGTGGCGCTGACGTCGGGCGTTCTGATCCTTGGCGCGGCGGTGCTGTCTTCCTTGATTCACGATAAGGGGGGACACCGGATTTGCTTTGCGGCGCTCATGATGATGTTTGGCGCCGGTGAACTGGTATTCAGCGCGCCGGGGGTTTCCCTTTGGAATGGCATCGTTGTTTTGAATACAGTCGCAAACGGTATATGCATGATGTTTTACGTAATCATGCTCCTGTGCTATATCGGGGAAATGACACGGGGGCTCTGCCGTTCTATGACCAATATTCTGGTGGTCTTTTTTTCGGTAGCCACGCTTGCCGTTCTGCTGGCTTCGATTCTGCCCAACGTCCGCTTCTACGATATGTACGGCATTTGGTTCGGTCTGTTCCTGTTGGCTTCGTTTCCGTTGCTCGTCTGCTTGGCTGAGAACGTCCGATCCTGCGACAGGAGCGAGCGTGGAATGATCATTCTTGCCGGCTTGGCTGTTG
The DNA here is from genome assembly GCA_045633025.1 of Eubacteriales bacterium. Classification (GTDB taxonomy): domain Bacteria; phylum Bacillota; class Clostridia; order Oscillospirales; family CAG-272; genus CAMEON01. Next base: position 1,530 of record JAZQXS010000093.1, read on the forward strand.
TGGGAATCGATGTGGACGTGATTGCCATCGCGATGGGCTTGTGGAACGGCGGGCGCGCCTCCCGCTTCGTGTTCGTGGCCATTTATCTGGCGTCCTTGATCACGATCCTTCATATCATCCCTTCGAGAATCAACCTGACTTTTCACGCGCAACGGCTGGAGGCGGAGCAGAAGAAGCTGGAGCTGGAGCTGCAAGACAGCCGTATCGCGATTATGCTGTCCCAAATTCAACCTCATTTCATGTTTAACGTGTTGAATACCATCTACTACCTTTGTGAGAAGGATCCGAAAACGGCACGCTATGCCATATCCCGCTTTTCCGATTATTTGCGCAATAACCTGGAAAATATCGCTGAAACCGATCTGGTCTCCTTTGCAGAGGAGCTGGAGCACGTGACAACCTATATGGATCTGGAAAAGATTCGCTTCGGAGACGAGCTGGAGGTTGTCTATGACGTGACCGTTGCGGATTTCAAGATTCCTGTTCTGACGGTTCAGCCCTTGATGGAGAACGCGGTCAAGCACGGTACCTCTCGCAAACGCGGCGGAGGCCGGGTTACCCTCTCTACGCGGGAGACCGATGAAAATTATATCATCACCATAGCCGACACCGGACGCGGCTTCGATCCCTCCAAGATCTCTATGGACGGGAAGGATCACGTTGGTATTTTCAACGTCCGCAACCGTCTGGCGCTTCGTTGCGGAGGAACCCTGGAGATCGACAGCGTCCCCGGAGAGGGAACGACGGCGGTGGTTACCATACCGAAAGGAGAATTAGCCTATGAGAATATTGGCGATTGACGATGAAAAGCTGGCGTTGGAAAGCCTGTTGGATGCCATTCGTTCCGAGGCGCCCGAGGCCGAGCTTCGCGGCTTCCGCTACGCGGACGACGCGCTGGAGTACGCCGAGAACTATACCTGCGATATCGCCTTCTGTGATATCCGCATGGTGGAAATGAACGGCATTACTTTGGCCGAAAAGCTCAAGCAGATCAACCCTCGCATCAATATTATTTTTGCCACGGGCTTCAGCATGTACCACGAGGCGGCCTTCAACCTGTATGCCAGCGGGTATTTGGTCAAGCCCATTACCGCAGAGAAGGTGCGCGAGGCGTTGGACAATCTGCGCTACCCCGTCGCCGCCGCCAAGCGGGTACGGCTTCGCGCCTTTGGAAATTTTGAGGTTCTGTGTGACGGCCGTCCCGTGACCTTCAAATACTCCAAATCCAAGGAGCTGCTGGCCTACCTCGTGGATCGCAAGGGCGCTATGTGCTCCACGGGCGAATGCGAGGCGGCGCTGTTTGAGGACGAAGGCCATGACACGTACTTCAAGTCCATCCGCCGAGACCTGCTGGATACCTTTGACGGTCTGGGCTGCGGTTCGCTGATCGCTCGCGAGCGGGGGAAGATCGGCGTGGTACTGGACGAGGCCGAATGCGATTATTTCAACTATCTGCGCGGCAATCGCCGCGGTGTCAATGACTTCGCGGGGGAGTACATGACTCAGTACTCCTGGGGAGAAAAGACCCTTGCCGCGTTAGAGGCAAAACGAAAGGGCGAAGCCTGAAAAAAATTGTGCAGAGTGACCGAAAATGAACGGTTACTCTGCATTTTTGTTTTGTTTGCACAAAAAAGAACACGAGATGATGCGTGAATTTGATTAAAATTCGGGGGGGGGGTGCATACTTATTGCCTACTTTGTGCGTTCTTTTTGCACCTCTCGTTGTGATATAATTTAAATAGATAATTGGATTGAAAGTGAGGGTATACCATTGAATTTCAAAACGCTCCCCCCGAGCGAGCGCGCGCATAAAATATTAACCGTGATCGGCATTGTTCTTTGCGTGATCCTGGTACCTGTGCTGATCGTCAATTGTACCTTGATCATCAAAAGCTATGTCAACCAGGACGAGGTTCCCGATTTTGCGGGTACGCTCCCCTTGATCGTTCTGACCGACTCCATGTACCCCGAGATCAAGGGCGGCGACATCATCGTTTGCAAGACCATCGACTCTGACGACGTGGAAGTCGGCGACGTGATCTCCTTCTACGATCCCGACGGAAACGGAACCTCCATCGTCACCCATAAGGTGGTGGAGATCGTGCCGGAGGAGGACGGAAGCATCTCCTTCCGTACCCGCGGTATCAACAACAACACCGAGGATCGCACGCTGGTTCCTGCCGAGGACGTGGTGGCTGAATACACGGGCATCCGTATCCCGGGCGCCGGCCACGTAGCCATGTTCATGCAGTCCACCGCAGGCCTGATCGTCTGCGTGATCCTGCCCATTATCCTGTTCGTCGGTTACGACGTGCTCCGCCGCAAGCTCTACGAAAAGAAGCACGGCGATGACGTGGAAGCCCTCAAGGCAGAGCTCGAAGCGCTTCGCGCCGCGCAGAGCCAAATGCAAAATGCAGAATGCCGCCGAGCAGAGCTCGGCAAGATGCAGAATGAGGAGAGCGGCGAGAGCGGCGAGAGCGGGGAGAACGCAGAAGATGCGGAACCCATGGAGATTGCGGAGGCGGAAGAGGTCGTGACAGCAGCGGACGATGAAAAGCAATCCGATTGAGGAAAAAAGCTTTGCATTCGCCGTAAGGACGGTACGGCTCTACAAGCATCTGACGAACGAAAAACACGAATACGTTTTATCCAAACAATTACTTCGGAGCGGCACCGGGATTGGTGCAAACGTATCCGAGGCTCAAAGGGGGCAGAGTAAAGCCGATTTTTCGGCCAAGATGGCCATTGCCCTCAAAGAAGCAAACGAAACCGACTATTGGCTTCGATTGCTGTATGCAAGCGAATACTTGAATGAAGCAGAATTCCAAAGCATGAACCGAGACGTGGGTGAGCTTATCCGCCTTCTCGTCTCCATCTGCAAAGCAACCAACACCAAATAATTCTGCATTCTGCATTCAGCATTCTGCATTGATTCGTTATTCTTCCCTCGGAAGCCACGTCCGGGGATTGAATATACATTGCCGCGGCGGTCGCCGCAAACCGGCACTGCCGGCAAATATCTTTCCCCGAAAAAGGGAAGAGTAAAAAACCGCTGTATAAACAGCAAATATTTGAAAGGAGTTTTTCAAAATGAAGAAAAACAAGATGATGAGAATTGCTTCCGTTCTCCTGGTGGCTGTTCTCCTTTCCACCTGCGCTATTTCCGGTACTTTTGCGAAGTATGTGACCACTTTTGAGGGTACTGATACTGCTAAGGTTGCTACTTGGGCAGTTACTGTTAATGGTATTGATCAGGCAACGAAGAATTTCACCTTTGATATTCTGCAGACTATCACCGATACTGATGATGGCGACGAAGCCGGTAATACGGATGATGATGTTCTCGCAGACCGTCTTGCTCCCGGTACCAAGGGCTCTTTCACCATTGTGATTAAGAACACCTCTGAGGTAAATGCCACTTATGCTACTACCTTTGATTTCCCTGCGGGTACTCCCATCACCTTTACTCCTGAAAACACTTCTGGTAATCTTGCTATGAGTGATGGCGAGGCTACTGTTACCGTGAACTGGGAGTGGCCTTTTGATCAGAGTAATGATGCTGCCGATATGGCACTGGCTGGTACTGATCTTACTGTTACCGCAACTGTCACCGTAACCCAGGTCAACTAATTCCTATACCCCTACCCCAAGCTCCGTCGTGGCCGGAGCTTGGGGCATCCCCCGATTTTTCCCCTTCCAAAACCCTTAAGCCCTTAAGAGCCTTGTAAGACGAAAAATCCCTCCTACCCACGCCCTTATAGGCCCCCTCCGAGAGGGGGCTCCC
>JAZQXS010000094.1:0-5423 GCA_045633025.1 Eubacteriales bacterium
AGTTGGTGTCCTTGGGGTAGATGATGGAAACGGATGCTTTCTTGAAGTCCAGGTCGGAGGGAAGATCCCAGGAGTAATTGGGGTCGTCGGTTTCGGCGTTGACGTCGCCGGAGTCGGCGGGTTTCTTGGTCTCCTCGCCCGGATCGTTGGTGGTGGCGCAGGCTACCGTGCTCGTCAGCATCAGACCGGCCAGGAGCAGGCATAACAGCTTTTTCATAAACAGCATTCTCCTTAAAAAATATTTACCTTATTATTATATCATATTTCCCGTGATTTGTAAATTGTGCAAAGTGATGAAATTTTAGTCAACGATTATGAAATAGAGTGGAGAAGAGGGAGGTAGAGAATACGTTTACGCATCCCGAGACTCAATAACGTAGACACCGCCCTTTTTCACCGCGATGAAGGACACGTTTCCCGTGATCTCGTTGGACACGGCGAACTGGTTGCGGCGGCGGAGGGTGGCGCGCTTGAGGGGGTATTTGCAGCCCTCGATGTCCACGCCCTTGACCACCTCGTCGGCGGCGACCAAGGAGAGGTACTTGTACCCACTGCGCGCCACCAGCGTGGAGGAGGACTTGATGTAGTGGGCGCGGGACTGCCCGTCGGTGATGTAGCCGTGGAGGCCTCTGGCGTGCAGATCCTCCAGAATCGCCAGCGTAGAGAGGGTATGATCCAGCCGTCCCGACAGACCGCCGATGATGATGAGCTCGTCGGCGCCGCGATCGACGGCGATCTCCACGGCGAGCTGGGTGTCGGTGTAGTCCTTCTCAGCGGGAACCTGTTGGATTTCAATGCCCTCGTCCCGCGGAACCTGCCCGATGGAATCGAAGTCGCCGAGCAGGAGGTCGATGCGCGCGTCCAGCGCTTTCGCGGTATGGTAGCCCGAATCGGCGGCGATGGTGAGGTCGTCGGCCTTGGGGTGCTCGGTGATGAATTCGGTGCGGACGGTGCCGCCGGTGTAGATGAATGCGCGCATGGTGGCCTCCTTGAGGTGGGTGATGGGTTTATTATAGCCGATTTCGGGGGATTTGTCAATGGGGGGCGGGAGGATCGCGAAAAACTTTTCCAATTTTCTCAAAACGTATAGACTTTTTGTGGAAGATATGATATAATTGGATTGCGTGCGTAAGGCTATTTGGCTCATTTGCTGATTCGTGGCGCGACCACCCAACACACCATCGCCAACGGAGGCTTTTATGAATCTTTTGTGTAATCTGCTTGCTGACGTCAAGGACGGCTCCACGCTGACGCTGGAGGACGGCGCCGTCTACCATATCCGTGAGGAGGATTCCCATACCTTGACGGGCTACTACTGTACCAACACCGCCACCACCTCTCAAAACCCCGACGGTCTGCGCCGTACCGCCCTGTACCTCAAGGATAAGAAGCATATAACGATCGACGGAAACGGCGCCACCGTGCTGGTTCACGGCAAGATGACCCCTTTTCTGTTCGACCGCTGTGAGAATATCACGGTCAAGAACCTCACGGTGGATTACGCCGCCCCCACCATGACCGAGTTCACCGTCCTTTCGGTGGATGGTAAGGTCTGTGTGGTTCGCTTTAACCCGGGCTCCCTCTTCCGCGTGGACGGCAGCAACCTGTATTTTTGCAGTGACCTTGGCTTGGACGGCAAGCCCTACTGGGAGGAGCCCTCCAACAGCGGCCCCCGTTTTACCCTGTGGTATGACCCCATAGCCGAGGTTACGTCTTGGTGCGGGAACGGCCAATTCGTTTTCGACGCCATCGAGACGCTGGATGACCGTACCCTGCGGCTGACCTTCAAGGAGGAGGATCACGGACTCAAGGCGGGGCGGGTGATCCAATCCCGCAACATCATCCGCGACCAGACGGGGGCGCTCTTCCAGCGGTGTAAGGATCTGCGCTTCGAGAACCTGCGGGTCAAGTTCATGCACGGGTTGGGCATGGTTCATCAGTTCTGTGAGAATATTACCTATATCAACTGCAATCTCACCCCCGGAGAGGGAAGAACCATTGCCAGTACGGCCGATTTCTTCCAGTTTTCAGGCTGTCGTGGGAAGATCACGGTGGATGGTTGCCGAGCCAGCGGCGCGCACGATGACTTCATGAACGTCCATGGTACCCACCTGCGGGTGGTGGAGGTCGATCCGACCGCCCACAGTATGGTTGTCCGCTTCATGCACCACGAGACCTGGGGGATACAGGCCTTTGAGGTGGGAGACGAGCTGGAGTTCATCCGTTGGGATACCTTACGGCCCTACGCCGAGGCGGTGGTGACCGCTTGGGAGAGGCTCGGCGATACCGATATCCGCCTGACGCTGGATCGGCCGCTCCCCGAGGGGATTGTGCTGAACAAGGACGTGGTGGAGAACGCCACGTGGACGCCCGACGTGTACGTGCGAAACTGCGACGCCTTTATGATCGCCTGCCGCGGTATTCTCTGCACCACCCGCGGTGAAGTGATCATCGAGAATAACCGCTTCTACCACCTCCGCGGCCCCGCGCTGGTGATCGAGGATGATTGCAACTTCTGGTTCGAATCGGGCTACACCCGCCACATCATTTTCCGCAACAATCTCTTGGACGGCTGTAACTACGGGAACAACTACCCCGGCGGCCCCGAGCTCTGTTATTCCCCCAAGGTCATGGACGGGGAGAGCGAGGCCTTCGTCCATGGCAAGCTGACGGTGGAGGGCAATGACTTCCGCAACGCACGGCGCGGAGGAAAGCATATTTTCCATTTTGAGTATCTCTCCGAGGCGGAGTTTATCGGAAACCGCTTCGATGCGCCCGTGGAGGTGACTACCCACCATTGCGGAAAGATCACGCAATAAGCGGGGATGACCGCAGGGGGGCTCTGCACACCGGCAACATACCTCGCCCAATACCCCCAATTTCGTACGAAAGGATGCTTTCTCAACACGAAAGCAACGGTCATACATATGAAAAAATCAATTCTTCGCCTCCTCTGCCCTGCGCTTCTGCTGTCTCTGTGCCTGGCGGGATGCACGCCCGCCGCGCCCGATACGGAAACCGTCGCGGACACCGACTCCGTCACTACGGAAGAGCCGGCCGCTACCGAGGCGCCGGAGGTCGTTCTGACGGTGGATGATTCCTACTGCATCACGATTCCCGACGGCGCGGACGATATCACCCGCAACGCGGCGGCGCTGTTGGCGGAGACGATCCGAGAAAAAGCCGGGATCGAGCTTTCTGTGGAAAACGCCGCCGAGGCTCCCTCTGCCCGGACGATCGCTCTGGACGTTGGCCATGTGGACGGAGAGCGTGGCTATGAGGTGTCGATGACCGCCGAGATGCTGACCCTCCGCGCCTCGGATCCCACGACGCTGTACTTCGCCGCGGAGGCGGTGCAGAAGGCCTGGCTGACCCCCGATTTCGGCCTGACTCGCGCCGGAGTTGCGACGCTCTCCGAGAGCCGTGTGGCCGAGCTGACGGGGCTGGAGACAAGGCTGACCCATTCCCTCAAGCTTCTGACCCAGAACGTGCGCGCGATGAGCGATGCAAACGGCAATAACGTGCCCGATCGTTCGGTTCGGCTCGGTCAGCTTTTGGAGGAGTTCGTCCCGGACGTGTTCGGCGTTCAGGAGTATACGAAGGGCTGGGATATCTGGTTACAGCGCTATCTGGAAGAGGCCTGTGAAAAAGGAACCCTGCCCGAGTACGCTTTTGTGGGATGCTCCCGCGAGGGGGTGGACAAAAGCGGCGAGAGTAACCACGTCGTTTACCGAACCGATCGCTTCGAGCTGCTGGAAACCAATACCTTCTGGCTGTCCGAGCTCCCCGACGTTCCCAGCAAGATCGCCGGCAGTTTGGACAGGCGGATCTGTACGTGGGCCCTGCTGAAGGATCTGAAGAGCGGGGAGACCATCCTTGTGGCCAATACCCACCTGGATCATTCCACGGACGCGGTGCGGAGCGCGCAGATCGAGATCCTTCTGGAGATCCTCCGGGAGCAGGTGGGCGACTACCCCGTCTACCTTATGGGCGATTTTAATTGCTATGTCGGCAGTGAGCCCTACGGGAAGGTCGCCGCTCTGTTGCAGGATGCTCACAAGACCGCGTGGGTTGATCTGTCCACCGAGGATCGCACCTTCCACAACTATCAGGACTTCGGCGGCGGTGAGATCGACTTCATTTTCCACAATGAGCGCGCGATTCCCGTATCCTATCAGATCCTGTCCAAGGGCTATGACGGCTACGTTTCGGATCACTACGGCGTGCTGGCGGAGTTTGTTTACGATTGATACTACGCATACCGACTCTCCCTCTCAAAAGGAGGGGGAGTTTTTTGTAAAATATCCCTAAACTCTCTTTACAATTTCATAGTTTTATGCTACAATAAACCCACGGTCGAATCGGTGGGCGCGCGTAAACGTCTCCCGATGACCGATACACCGACACACCGACACATGACAAAGCAGAGAGGAGTTTATCTGTCATGACCGATATCAATAAAGACATAGCCATCATCCGTGATCTGGCCAAGCAATATATGGAGATCGCCAACTCAGACAAGCATATCCGTATGCGGAAGCGGTTCCGCGACACCAACGATCTGAAGATCGTCCGTCCCCCCGTCAACATCGAGGAGATCCCGTGGCACGAAATGAACTACGAGGGAGCCCTGGATTGCTTCTGTCAGGACGAAGGCCTGCGGAGCATAGAATGGAATCTCCGCTCCGCCCTCTACCGCGAGAAGTATTTCAAGTGCGACAACTACATCGAGCCCTGCTGGGCGGTGTACAAATCCTACTCCAACACGGGAGACGGCTTTGCGGTCAAGGAGGATCGCAAAGCCGTGGATGATCGCAACAGCATCGTAGCCCACCACTACTATGACATTTTTGAGGACGAGAGCGCACTGGAGGCTTACCACGATCCCGTCATTACGCCCCACCCAGAGCAGGATGCCCAGAACGTAGCGTATATGCAGGAGATTTTCGGGGATGCCATGCCCGTCGTTCTGCGGGGGCACGGCATTTACCACTCTCCGTGGGATCAGATCACCACCATGCGCGGTGTGGAGCCGATTCTGATGGACATGTACGACAACCCCGACTACCTGCACAGGATCATCGCCCTCTTCACCCGCGCCATGTCTGTGACCATGGATCAGATGGATGCATACGGGCTGTACGATCCCGGCTCACTCGCTCTGCACTGCACGCCCGCCCCGGTCACGCCGCCTACCGAGCCGGACCCCTCCCACTACCGCTGTAAGGATGTCTGGTTCCGCACCATGGCGCAGACCTTCTCCTCCATCTCTCCCGAGATGCACTACGAATTCGATATGCAGTACAGCGCGCCCCTGGCCGCTCGCTGCGCCTACACGTACTATGGCTGCTGTGAGCCTCTCCACGACCGTATCGACTGGTTGAAAAAGGCCTACCCCAACCTCCGCAAGGTGGGTGTCAGCC
>JAZQXS010000095.1:0-7301 GCA_045633025.1 Eubacteriales bacterium
GAGGCGGGGATGCGCGCGTTCAGGTAGAGAACCAGGAGATTGACCCCGCCGTTGCACAGGCCGCAGACGAGGGCGAGGGGCGCGCCGCGGCGCAGGGTCTCGGCACGGCCGGTCTCCTTTGCAAGGAAGGAAGCGGCTACCAGCACGGCCGAGGAGAGGCCGAGGGCTGCGATCATGAAGAGATTCTGATTCAGCGTGCCGCCGGCATAGTGGGGAGTCAATTTTTGTACCGCGGAGCACAGGCCGTTACCGGCAAAGGCGAGCGTGACGCAGACGACCCATTTGAGGGTGATCCTATCCCCGCTCTCGGATCTGCGGTGATTGGTCAGCCACAGAGAGACGATTAGTAGGAGGATGCCCGCAAGCATGGTCATTTTGATGGGCTCGCGGAGGATGACCAGCCCGGCGGCGGCGGGGATCAGGAGCGAGTAGGAGGTGATCAGCGTCGTCCTTGCCAGCGATCCGTTGCGGATAGCCAGCACAACGAACACCGTGCCGACGGCGTAGGACAGGCCGAATCCGACGGCGGGGAGGATCAAACGCGGATCCCACGTCCAATCTCGATTGACTGCCGCGAATACGCACAGGGCGCACAGGGAGATCATGGAAGCAAACAGGAACGCGCCCGATCCGCAGACGGCGTTGTAGCGCTTTTGGGTGATCTTCTGGCAGGTAAGCAGGAGGGCGGTCAGAAACAGGAGAACGTAGTGCATACGGGCTGCTTCCCTGCTCCCTTACTTGTTGTGAATATCCGAGCGCAAGAACTTGATGGCGCGCTCCACCGAGTCCTTGGAGTTATACCAGGGCTCCTGGTCGTAGCGGTAGTCAAACTTCTTGCAGAACCAGCTTATGTCCTCGGTGAGGGTGGACATATAGTCGTTGACCACTTTTCCAACCTCGGCGGTGAACTGCGCCAGCTTCTTTTTGCCGAGACGCTTCTGGCCGTATTCCAACAGCTTTTTGTAGTGGGGCAGGCAGAAGTAGGGCTGGGCGCGGAGCTTGGGGCCGAAATCCTCGTCGGAGTCCCACAGGAAGACCACGGTTTCGGCCATATGCTCAAAGTGGAATTGGGCGCGCTTGCAGACGTAGCAGGTAGAGTCCAGCTCGGTAATGCGCTTGAGGGGCTTGGAGCCCGGGGTGCCGAAGGTTCCCTCCTTGATGTCATCCTGGAGCTCCTTGAGGTGGCTCTCCAGCGTCAGCGCCATACCGAGGCGGTTCTTACGGACGAACATGAGATCGTAGTGCAGGCGGCAAAAGCCCTGCTCGTTGGTTTTGATGCGGACGTCGGGCTCCATCATGGAGGCGCCGAGAATGAGATCCAGCTCGTTTTCTTCCAGCTTGCGGTAGATGGCGCACATGGGGCAACCGCAGGCGGGGTCGTCGCGGGATGCTTCAAAGGCTTCGTTTACGGGGATGGTATAGATCTGTTCCATGGGAACCTCCGAAATTTTTACAATTTTCTCTTGCATTTTGCGCGAAAATGGTTTATACTATATGATACCATAGTTTCGTCCCAATTGCAAGAGGGGCGGAGAAATTTTTCTGTGAAATATGCCAGTTTGGAACATAAAGGAGCCGCTATGCCGCAGTACAGCCTTGAAGAATACGCCGCCTATCTGACCCGTACCTACGTTACCCGATTCCCCCGCGACAACCGCCCCCGCACGGTCACCGACGTGACCGACAAGGGCGAGGAGGTGCTGGAATTCATCCTGCCCAACCCCGAGGACGGGCGCTTTTCGGTGTCCCTTGTGGCGAGAACCTACCGAGGCGAGGTCTCGGATTGCACCCTGTATTTCGGACAGGCCGAGGTCACGGGACGGCTGGATCCCGAGGAGGCGGTATCCGCCATGGACGAGATCCTTGCCGATCACATCGTGGCCATTGTCCGTTACAAGAATCGGGATGCCTACGAGAACCGCCGAAAGGCTATGAAGCCCTCGGAGTGGCTCTATCAGCTCCCCGATGATGACGAGGAGCTTTCCCGGATGCTGGACAAGCTGAAAAAGCCCGCAAGCTTTATGGAAAAGCTCAGCGGGAATTTCACGGGGGTGTTTGAGGTGTATCGGTGGAGCGGGAGCGAGGTTTTCGAGAGATGATGATGATAAAGAATGACCGCCGAGGGCTTTTGGGGCTCTCGGCGGTCGATTTTGATGTTATCTTCTTCTTGTTGTGTTGAGATCCTCCGAATATACCTTGCGGCTGCGGAGAACGACCAGGAAGCAGAGCATGGCGCAGGCGTACAGGAACGCCAGGATGGAGCTGAGGACGGGGATCTTTATGTAGTTAACCATGGGATTTAGAAGGATGTCCACGAAGATCCCTCCAACCAAGGATAGAGCGCTGGCGGGGATGACTTTGAAGATCTCGCGGAGCACAGCACAGACGGCAAAGAACATGACCAGGTACTTCCCCTCGCCGCGGAGGTAGGTAAGTATTTCAGCCTTGACATCGAACTGCTTCGCGTGCTTGGCATAGGTCAGGATGCGATCGGATTGGTGGAACTTGTAAAAGCTGATGGCGTAGACTGCCAGCAGGATGACGTCCGAAACCAGGGAACGAAGCAACGCGTTTTTCACGTCCTTCAGGAGTATGTTGGAAATAAGGAGCGAGCTTAAGGCCATTGCGATGAAGGTCAAAAAAACCGATAGCGCAATATGCCATACACAGGATAAGGCGGCGTTTTTTTCTTTCTTTGACATGGTAGAATACCTCCGGAATTATACTTTATTAGACGTGTTCGATAATCTCCCTACTAATTTTACGACCGCCTATGTGCGGCTTCCTCTTGATAGATCTTGCGGCTTCGGAGCATGGCCAGGACACAGGCCACGGTCGAGGCATAGACGAAGCACACGACAGCGCATACAACGGGGATTTTGATGTTGTTCGGCCAGGGACCCAGGCAGAAAGAGGTCAATAACCCGACAAAATTTTTGGGGGAGTATTGCAAGACCACACAGGAGATGTCGGTCACTACCGCGCAAATTCCGTAGATGATGAACAGGTATTTTCCGTCGGCGCGTATGTAGGCGAGCAACTCCCTTTTCAGGCTGAATTTGTCGGTATGCTCGGCGTAGGTGTCGATACGGTTGTACTCGTGGAAACGGTAGAAGAAGATCGCGTAAGCGGCCATCATGAACAGATAGGACACAAGGAAACGCAGATCATGCTTGTCCTCTCCCTCAAATATGGCGGCGATCAGTAAAGAACAGGCCATAAAGACCCCAAAGGTCGCCAGGGACGCGATGACGATGTGTTTCAGGCACGTAAGCCACGGATTCTTTTCTTTTGTCATAGTGGGATACCTCCAAGTATATTCAAATTTTATGACCGTTTATATTGATCTCTTTGATCTCTGATAAAAAACTTGACTTTACGTAGGGGCGTTCTTCGAACGTCCGCGGGCGCACACAGTGCGCCCCTACCATGGGTTTATTCAATGTTTTTATTAAAGCTTGGTATTAGGCCGGGTTTCCTCTTGATAGATCTTGCGGCTGCGGAGCATAGCCAATATACAGGCCACAGCCGAGGCATAGACAAAGCACAGGACAGAGCAAAGAACGGGGAGATAGATTTCTATCCAAGGGCCCAAACAGAACATGGTTGCGGCTGCGATGGGATTGGGTGTATTGTACCCTAAAATCATGACGGAAACATCCGTAACGACCGCGCACACAGCAAAGATGATGAACAAGTATTTTCCGTCGGCGCGTATGTAGGCGAGCAATTCCCTTTTCAGGCTGAATTTGCCCGTATGCTCGGCGTAGGTGTCGAGGCGGTTGTACTCGTGGAAACGGTAGAAGAAGATCACGTAAGCGGCCATCATGAAAATATAGGCCGCAAGGAAACGCAGATCTTTCTTGTCATCGCCCTCAAATATGGCGGCGATCAGTAAAGACGAGGCCATATAGACCCCAAAGGTTGCCAGGGACGCGATGACGATGTGCTTCAGACACGCAAGCCACGGATTCTTTTCTTTTGTCATAGTGGGATACCTCCAAATTTTTTATTGGTACAGATATTCCAGCCATTCGGCCTTCAGGGCTTCGTAGTCCTTGCCGAAGGCGGCGGTCATATCCTGGGTGCGGTAGGCATCCAGCACCGCGTCGATGCCGTACGTATCGGCCAGATACTGAACCATAGAGGTTGCTTGGTCGTAGGAAAGCTCGGCACCGACCGAGTTGAGTACGCTTTGATTCACCTCTTTCCACGCGTCGCCCATGGACTTGTATTCGCCGAACTCCAATTCGCACTTGGCGCATGCATCGGTATATAATCTCATGTCAAAGGCTTCGACGGAGTCAAATTTCCCTCCACGGGAAACGTAGGCATCGTAAGCCGCTTTGGCCCGGATCGCGGTTGGATCGCCGGCTGCGGCTTGCCCGTCGTAGAGGCCTGCTTCGATCATGCGAAATATCACCATTTGATTCGTTTTGGCGAGAGGGTTAAAACCAAGTTGTTTTCCGAAATAATTACATAACCCTTCGGAAAGCCAAACATTTCTCCGCTCGGTAAGACCGATTCCCATAGAGTGGACGGCTTCATGTAACGCTGAGTTGCCTACGTTGATATACATATACCCGTTGGAGGGGGTGGTTTTGGAGGCTCCGCCGTTGAGGGTCATGTAGAAGTGAAATTCACGGTCGGTGTCCAACAGGTCGTCGGCGTTCAGCCCGTCCAGGTACTCCACCATTTTTTGGAGTCCTGTGGTCGTGTAGTACAGGGTGCTGTGGTAGCCGGAAATGGCGTCTGCATCAAAGTTTTTAAAGTGGTAGTGGATATTATCAATGGTGAATACGTAGGGGAATTCGTTGATTCCCTCCGCCGAAAATTCCATGGAGGAGAGGAAAGTCTCCAGCTCGGGGAGCTGGATGTATTCCATTTCGACACCGATGGATTTCAGATAAGCTGTCTTGTATTCGCAACGCTTATCCTTGTCCAACAGAGCGTCCGCGCCGTACTCGTCGCAGATAAAGCGAAAGAGAGCCTCGGCCACAGGGACGGATTTGTCCTCGTCATAGGTAAACATATGGTTGTACAGGGTCAAATACGACATATTGGCTTGATTTGCGAAAAACTCAGACAAATCCGGTACCTGGGATTGGCTTTCGTAAGCATCCAAGCCGTAGGCGAGCCAGAGCTCGTCGCTTTCGCGGACGGCGGCAAAGGGGTCGATGGGGGCTTCGGTCGGGGGTTCTGTGGTAACGGGGAAGGTTGTGTCTTCGGGGGCGGGGGGAGCGGGCGGTTGGTCGTTGCAGGCGCTGAGAAGGAGTACGGCGGTCAGAGCGATGGCTCCGAGCAGGGCTTGCTTTTTCATGGTAGGGTAGACCTCCTGTTTTTTTTAGCCTTGCACATCACGTGACGGTCAAAAGATTGCAAATGAAGCTCAATGTGTTCGACTTGGTAATATTATATCACACTTTCGACACATTGTCAATAGATTGGATAATATTTCTTGGATATTTTTCATGTTTTTTCTTGATTGCTTTTGGAGTTAGGAAAAACGCGACGCGAGACTTTGGGGTTTGTCAATTTTCGCCATTTTATTTTTCACAATTCTTTCAGAATTCCTGTTTTTCCATTTGACAATTTGAAAATTTTATGGTATAATATAATGTGGACTGTTGCGCAACCTTCCGCGCGACGCAAAGACAAGGAAAGGAACCCATCCCCATGGTCAAGATCACAAGCGTTACCCCCCACAGCCGCGCCGAGCGGCACGGTATTTCGGCGGGGGATATTCTGGTTTCCATCAACGGCCGAGAGGTCACCGACGTGCTGGATTATCGGTTCTTCCTCACGGCTACCGAGGTGAAATTGTCCTTGACCCGCGGGAGCGAGCCCTTTGAGGCGTATGAAACGGTCATCCGCAAGCGGGAGTACGATGACATCGGGCTGGATTTTGAAACGCCCCTCATGGACAAGAAGCACGCCTGCGAGAATAAGTGCATCTTCTGCTTCATCGACCAGCTCCCCAAAGGAATGCGGGAGACGCTGTACTTCAAGGACGACGATAGCCGCCTGTCCTTCCTCCACGGCAATTTCATCACCATGACCAACCTTCGCGACCACGATATTGACCGCATCATTGAGATGCACATTTCCCCCGTCAATATCTCGGTGCATACCACGAATCCCGATTTGCGGGTTAAGATGATGCACAACAAGCGTGCGGGTGCGGTGCTGGATTACCTTCCCCGTCTGGCTGATGCGGGCATCACCCTCTGCGGGCAGATCGTGCTCTGCCGCGGCATCAACGACGGAGACGAGCTGGAGCGCTCCATGCGGGATCTTTACGCGCTGGGGGAGGCTATGGAGAGCGTGTCCATCGTTCCCGCGGGGCTGACCCGCTATCGGGACAACCTCTATCCTCTGACCACCTACTCTCCCGAAGAGGCGGCGGCGATCATCCGTCAGGTGGAGGACTTCGCGGAGATGTGTCTTGCGGAGTGCGGTACGCGAAAATTCTTCTGCGCCGATGAGCTGTACCTCAAGGCGGGACTTCCCCTCCCCGCCGAGGAGTACTACGAGGGCTACGCGCAGATCGAGAACGGCGTAGGGATGATCACCTCCCTTTTGACCGAGTTTGAGGATGAGATGAACTTCCTCGACGAGTACCTGCTCGATTACAAAGCGCCCCGCACCGTGTCGATCTGCACCGGCGTGGCCGCGTATCCCACCATCAAGTCCATGGCCGCCCGTCTGGAGGCGCAGGTGGAGGGGCTGACCATTCACGTCTATGAGATCGTCAACCGCTTCTTCGGCGAGTCGGTGACCGTGGCGGGTCTGCTGACCGGCAAAGATATGTACGAGCAGTTGGTCGGCAAAGAGCTGGGCGATCAGCTCATCATTCCCGAAAACACCCTGCGCGCCGACGAGGCTATGTTTTTGGATGACATGACCCCCGAGGAGCTCTCCGAAAAGCTGGGTGTGTCCATCCGGGCCGGAAAGAACAACGGCGCGGAGTTCATTCGGGAGATGCTGGGGAGAGAGTAAGATTGTAAGATACAAGATACAGATAGAAGATACAAGGAGACTATAACCATGTCCAAGCCTATTATTGCCGTCGTTGGGCGACCCAACGTGGGCAAATCTACCCTTTTCAATAAGCTCATCGGCGAGCGCCGCTCCATCGTGGAGGATACCCCCGGCGTGACCCGCGACCGTATCTACGGCGAGACCGAATGGAACGGCCGCCAGCTCGTCCTCATTGACACGGGCGGTATCGAGCCCAAGACCGACGATATCATCCTGTCCCAGATGAAGGTGCAGGCGCAGGTCGCCATCGACGATGCCGA
>JAZQXS010000096.1:0-3171 GCA_045633025.1 Eubacteriales bacterium
GCGATGGCCGCGTTCGGCTGGAGCTCGCGGATCAGGGCGTAGTAGCGGTCGAAATCGTAGACCTGCCGCTTGCCGTTGGGGCCTTCGCCGCAGGCGCCGTCGAACCACACCGTGAAGATCTCGCCGTAATTCGTGAGCAGCTCGGTGAGCTGGTTGCAGAAATAATCATCGTATGCCTTGCCCTGGCCGTAGACCGCGCTGTTGCGATCCCACGGAGACAGGTACACGCCGAATTTGATACCGCCCTTGGCGCAGGCGTCGGATACCTCGCGAACCACGTCGCCCTTACCGCCGCGGAAGGGGCTGTTCTTCACGCAATGCTCGGTGTAAGCGGAAGGCCACAGGCAGAAGCCGTCGTGGTGCTTACAGGTAAGGATCAATCCCTTGATTCCCGCCGATTTCAAGGCGTCCACCCACTGGTCGGCATTGAGCTCGGTGGGATCAAAGACAGCCTCGGGCTCGGTGCCGTCGCCCCATTCCTTGTCGGTAAACGTATTCACCGTGAAATGGGCGAAGGCGTAAAATTCCATCATCTCCACCGCAAGCTGGCGGGGGTGGGGGCAGACCTTGACGAGCTGCTTGTCAGATTCATATTGCGGATACATAGTAACCTCCTTATTGATCAATATTTCCGATGCTTCTTCCAAATGTCCAGGATGAGCTGATACCGCTCGGGGGGCATCCCCTTGAAGGGGACGTTGCTGGTGGCGAAGATGTAGCCGCCGCCCTCGCCTCCGTATTTCAGGCAGTACTCGGCGCTCTCGATGACCTCCTCAACGGTGCCCGTCTGCAAGGCGGCGCAGTGGACGTTGCCGCAGAGAGCCACACGGTCGCCAACCAACCGCTTCACCTCACGGATATCCACACCCGCCATGGGGTCGATGGAGTGGAGCGCGTGGGGGCCTGCCTCTACCAAGGAGCCCAGAATGGGCATGATGTTGCCGTCGGTATGCTTGATAACATACAAGCCGTCCTCCCGCCCCGCCTTACAGATCATGGCGAGGAAGGGAGTCACGAACTCGTCGAACATAGCGGGCGACAAAAACGGCCCCGAGTTGTAGCAGTAATCCGAGCAAAGCAAAGACACGTCGATCCCGCCCTCGCGCTGACGGCGGTTGCGCTCAATGGCCGCCTCGGCCATGGCCTGAGCCTGAGCCAGCACCGCCTCGGGCTCATCCACCAGGCGATAGGCAAACTCATACATGCCGTTGCCGTCGGGGATGGAAAATGTGCCGTCACCATGACATCCCAGCAGGCGGGTATTCCCGAAATGCTCGCGGAGCCGTCCACGGAAGGCCTTGGTCACGGGATCCTCCGGCTGATCCCAGCCGGGACAATACACAGGGATAATGGCGTAATCCAGACCCGGACGGCGATCCTTTTCCTCGTCGCCCGAGCAGAAGGCGGCGCCCAGCTCCCGGGCGGTCTTATCGCCAAAGACGCGGGCGTAGCGATCGGCCAGGTCGATGGCCATTCTCTCCTGCTCGGCAGGAGAGTACTTGTGCCGCGCGCTTGCCTCCAAGCGGGGCTCGCTGATGGAGTAGCCGAAAAATTCTTCCGAAAGCTGGAATTCCAGTTCAAAGGTTGGTATCTCGTCGGGCTTGCCGAGAGTCAACGCGGTAACGGCGCGCTCGGCGGGGGTCCAAGTAGTCGTCATATGGGCTTCCTCCTAAAGCAGATTTCTGTTGGAATTATACCACAGATGCATTCAAAGGTCAATACGATTTAGCAAAAAATTGCAAAAACATCGAGGGCTTCCCGTTACGCCTGCACAACCGCGCCCATTCGCAGCGCTCAAAGCTCTATGCGTATCTGCCCTCGCAGCACAGCCACGCCGCAAGCCCTCCAATCGGGCTCCTCGGGCAGATCCTCCGCGCAATTTACGGGTACGCCGCCGTATGCCACGATGACGTCCCCCGGACAAAGTCCCCTCGCGGCAGCCTCATCCGAAGCCTCCAGCACCAGCGCACCGGTATGCCCGGCCGTGCCGTACACCGACATTTCCCCGTCGTCTGCAATGTTCCGCAGAGCAACGCCGCGCAGGATACGAACCGCCGCGCTCCGCTCCTCCTCCGCCGCAATACCAACGGGAAGCATAGGCGTATCCGCCAGAGCGCGCAGAGGGGCGTAACGCACGCCGAACTCGGTGGGGAAATCCTCGAAGCCCGTCAAGCGGGGGTTCGTGGGCGTGTAGTCCGAGGCGGCAGGGTTGCGGAACATACAATCCAGACAGATTGATTCCCCGTCCTGCCCCGACAGCACCGACAGCGCCTCGGCCGCCGACGGCGTTATCTGCCCTTCGGTATGCAGAATATTGCGGTCGATCCGCTCCCCCCAAACAGGCGGCATCCCGATCGGACGGTAAGGGAGGAACACAACGTTATTCTCCACCACGTCCCCGCTTTGGGGATACCAAACATGAAGATGCACCGTATTCCCTACCGTGATATTGCCCCGCACCACCCGTCCGAAGCCCTCGCGGAGCTTGATTCCCCCGTTCAGGCAGAGATTTTGCGTGACATGGTAGTAAGAGGAGCCGTCATCCAGGTCGATATCCCAGCCGCGGTCACAGCGGAAGCGGCTGCGGGTAATGGTGTTGGGGGCGAGCATATCCAGGGCGGCGTACTGTCCGCAATCGCGGTCATCCACGTCCCGCAGATGCCAGAATCGATCCCGTCCCCAGGAGTTGAAGCTACCGTGGTCGCCCGTTTCCCGCACCGTGTCGAATACGTCGCACCCCTCAATGCGGTGGCCGCCAAAGGTGCCCTCCGAGATATTGATGCCCGCGCGGGAGGTGTGGCAGATGGTGCAGTTTTTCACAGTCACACCGAAGGACATGGAGATCTCCACGCCGGCGGCCTGCTTTTCGGTCAGACCCACCCGCTCGATCAGGCAATCCTCCACCAAACAATCCTTGGGATAGTCCTCGGAGCGCGGGCCGGGGGTATGATCCATCTCGGCGGCGGTCTGGGTCTCGCCGTACTCGAACAGCGGACTCCGCACCGACGAAGGATGCCCCACGAAGCAGAGCGCCGACGCGCCGATCCCGGTGAAATGCGACCGCTTGACCGCGATCCGCGAGCAATCCCCGTCCACGAACACACCGTTGGATCCGATGTCGCGGAAGGTACAGCCGTCCAGCGTACAATCGCGGCTGTTTTTGATCAGCAC
>JAZQXS010000097.1:0-4277 GCA_045633025.1 Eubacteriales bacterium
GATCTGGCCTCCTTCGACCTGGATCAGCTTCGCTGGTCGAAGATCATTCTGTGTACGGATGCCGACGAGGACGGTTTCCAGATCCGAACCCTGCTTCTGACCCTGTTCTACCGTCTGCTTCCCACCCTGCTGGCCGAGGGCCGGGTATTCATCGCGGAATCCCCTCTCTTCGAGATCACCACCAAGGACGAGACTTATTTCGCCTACGACGAGTTCGAGAAGGTAGACATCCTCAAGCAGCTCGGCAAGACCAAGTACACCATCCAGCGCTCCAAGGGTCTGGGTGAAAACACCGCCGAAATGATGAGCCAGACCACCATGAACCCCGCCTCCCGCCGTCTGATCGCCGTCACCCCCACCGACGCCGAGCAGACCGCTATCATGTTCGACACCCTTCTGGGCGACGACCTCCCCGCGCGCAAGGCTTTCATTGCCACCCACGGCGCGGAGTATATGAAGGACGCGGATATCTGATACAGCGCTACAAACTTTTCATAAGGATCCGTTTCAATGAAAAATTTCTTTTCCATCAATAAAAGCGGCGACAAGCACGCCGACCGCTTCGACGAAACCCCGTACCTGGCCGCCGTTGTGTCCGAGGAGGTACAGGCCAAAATGAAAAACGCCTTCTCGGTTTTGGAGGATGAATACGCCACCCACGAGCCCACCGCCGAAGAAACCGCGCTGAAAAAGAAGGGAAATCGGTACTTGCTTTTGAGCGCGGTCTGCCTGATGATCGGCATTTCCCTATTCTTTCTGGGTGCTCGTATGGGCTGGTACGACGGCGCTCCCCTCCTGCACGTTCTGGATGTGGGTCTGGTAGCTGCTGCGCTTGTCTTTAATTTCCGATCGAAAAGGATCACCCGTAAGCTGCAAACAACGTATGACAGCGGTGTAGCTGTGGATTTCACCAAAGCCTCCCGACTTTTGGAGGAAGCCGCCGCCGAGGCCTCCCAAGAGCTGGGCGTTCCCCGCAACGCCGTAGCGGTGGACGTGCTTCCCTTCCATTATACCATTCAGGGTCAAGAGATCAAACCCGCGGGGAAAAAGAATCGTTTCGATAACATTTCGGTATCCCTGTACGTCCAAGCCGACCTTCTCTGCATCGCTACCTCCCGAGAATTGTTCCGCATTCCGCTCGACGATATCCGCGGCTACCGCGCCTACGATGAGGATTTTGAGATCGATATGTGGCTGAAATCCGAGGAGCATGACAGCGACAAGTACGCCGAATACGGCATCCGCAAGAGCGGACTCATGGGACGGCGCGGCCACGGCTACATCGGCTTGGATATCGGCGGCGCATATGAGATCCTGGTTCCCTGCTACGACGTCAAGACGGTCAAGACGCTTCTTGGTGTCCGTGAGATATCTTGATCTCCCACTCTGTTACACCATATTTTTCCATTATAGACCATTATAGAAAGGAAGCCTATCATGAAAGCCTTGAAAAACAATCCCCGCATTCCCCTGGCCGCCGTTCGCGGCGATCTGGAGATCAAGTACAAGCACGCGCGCCTCATCCTGCTCCTGGTCGTACTGTTCACCGGCCTTAACCTGTTTTCAGCCACCTTTACCGACACCTACTTCCTGTTTTCTGCCACAGTTCCCATGATCTTCCCCATAATCGGCGCCTCACTTGCCGAAGAGCTGGGCAATAATCTCTACCTGTACGCCATGCTGGGCGTGGGCGTTCTTCTGGTTCTCCCCTATCTGCTCTGCTGGATCTTCTCAAAAAAACGCGTGGGCTGGATGATCGCCTCGTTGATCTTCTTTTCTCTGGATTGCGTCCTCCTTCTCCTCTCCTTTGATATTTCCATGATCATGGATATTCTCTTCCACGGCATCGTCATGTTCTACCTGATCACAGGCGTCATGACCGGCCTCAAGCTGAAGGATCTCCCCGCCGAGGATCCGCTCGCTCCCACAGCCGATACGCCCGCGGAGGATCCCTTCGGCACCTTTGACCGCGCTGATTTCAACTACGATACCCCCTCCGCCGATACCGACAGAGGCGAGGCTCACGTTGCCAAATCCGACAAGGAATAACCTTTTTTGTTCACAGTATACAAAACACCACGCCGTTTCTTTGGAATGTTGTTGCAGAAATATTTTAAATTTCTCTTGACAAATCTGAATCGGCGTGGTATAATGTACAAGTGGTTACACGAAGGTGAATCAACTGAGCGTGTACAAGTCCAACTATCCAAAGACAGCAGGTTCCCGTAAAAGCATTGTCACGGTTTCCGTGTTTCGCCATCCTGCCGAGGAGATCATAGTGCGACAGCCGCAGGTATTTTGCGGTCTGTCTGTGTGAGTCTTTCTTCGGCGGCGCGCGAGTGCCAAACGGGAGAAAGATTTTTCTTTTTGTCCC
Source organism: Eubacteriales bacterium (assembly GCA_045633025.1). Lineage (GTDB taxonomy): Bacteria > Bacillota > Clostridia > Oscillospirales > CAG-272 > CAMEON01. Next base: position 2,375 of record JAZQXS010000097.1, read on the forward strand.
CCGAGCCCCTGCTCGGATGCGGACACACAAATTCACAGGGAGGTGAAAATCAAAATGCCGAGTAATGCTATTCTGGAGCAGAAGCAACAGGCCGTTGCCGAGCTGGTCGACCTCATTAAGGCATCCGCCGGCGGTGTGATCGTGAACTATCAGGGTATCACCGTTGACAAGGATACCGCAATGCGTAAGGCTCTGCGCGAGGCAGGCGTGAAGTACATGGTCGTTAAGAATTCTCTGACCGGCCGTGCCTGCGAGATCTGCGGTTACGGTGCCCTGAAGGAGAACCTCAAGGGTATGACCGCTATCGCCATCAGCGAAAAGGATCCCATCGCTCCCGCAAAGATCCTGAAGGAGTACGACGAGAAGGTCGAGTCCTTCCAGATCCTGGCCGGTTACTGCGATGGCGCCATTCTGGACGCCAACGGTGTCAAGGAGCTGGCTGACATTCCTTCCAAGGAAGTCCTCATCGCCAAGTTCCTGGGCAGCATCCAGTCCCCCGTTTACAAGTTTGCCTACGCCGTCAAGGCCGTGGCCGAGAAGCTGGAGGAGGGTGCTCCCGCAGAGGCAGCTCCCGCCGAGACTGCCGAGGCTTAATTGCCTACGTGAGCCCCTATCGCGGCTCAACCGCGCCGGAGATCGCGCCAAGCGCGCCCTACTCTCCGCCGCATCTTAAATTTGCGTAAAACGCACAACCGCCTGCAATTTTGCGGGACGGAATCACAAAAATACATTTCAGGAGGTATATTGAAATGGCAAGCGAGAAGATTACCGCTATTGTTGAAGAGATCAAGTCTCTGACCATTCTGGAGCTCAACGAGCTCGTTAAGGCTGTTGAGGAGGAGTTCGGTGTTTCCGCCGCTGCTCCCGTTGCTGTTGCCGGCGCTGGTGCCGCTGTTGCTGCTGCTCCCGTTGAGGAGAAGACCGAGTTCGACGTTATCCTGACCGGTTTCGGCGACAAGAAGCTGGGCGTTATCAAGGTTATCCGTGAGATCACCGGTCTGGGCCTGAAGGAGGCTAAGGACATGGTTGAGGGTTGCCCCAAGCCTGTTAAGGAGGGCATCTCTAAGGAGGACGCTGAGAAGATCAAGGCTCAGCTCACCGAGGCCGGCGCAACTGTTGAGATTAAGTAATTTCACCACCCGGTTCTATCTGACCGCCGCATAAGCGGCGGTCAGAACCCCAAATTCCCTGCTGTATATTGTTGGATATGAAAATACCGCCTCCGATTCGGAGACGGTATTTTTTCGTTACGGTTTGTTGAGGACCGTCGGGGACGCCGGTCCCTACAGACAAGAGGGTTCAATCATCCGATTTCGCCTTGTCGGTCGTCGGCTCCTCCTCGGTAAAATCCACGCCGCACTTACGGCAGATGGGCTCCATGACCATGACTCCGCAGAGGGGGCACATGAGATTCTCGTCGTCCTTTGGCGGATGTGCCTTGACCAGAATTTTGGCGTTCTTGTACATACGTACCCTCTCGCCGATCTCAAAGTATCTCTCCCATATCTCATCGGTATCGATGGGAACTTTTTCAATGTATCCGTCGTCGTTCTCCACCGTCCAAATACAGCGGATGTGAAGTTCATTTCTGTACCTACGTTCATCCACATCGTTGAACGGTCCCGGCGACATTTTCATATACTTCTCCACATGTCTTTCCCGAACCGTACCGATCCATTCCTTTGAGAAAGTCAGTGGCAGGACACGGCTCATAAGAAGGATGGCCAAGAACACGAACACCGACATCCATCGCATCAAGACAACCATATGATAATAGTTGCGCAAGGTAGGAACCTTTTCGCCGATCGTATTGAGGATCAGGAACGCCACGCCAACGCCGAGCAGTATCGCCCAGCGAATCAGCACCTTTTGCCATATCCGCTTGCGAATCGGGATCACCTTG
>JAZQXS010000098.1:0-4195 GCA_045633025.1 Eubacteriales bacterium
CGTTCGGTGGGCTCCATGAAACGATGGATCTTCCCTGCCGGATCACTCCCCACGATCCGAAGAAGATTGCGTATGTTGTTTCCGTCCATGCACAAAAGATAATCGTAGATATCGTAATCCGCGCGGGTCACCTGTACGGCGCGCTTACCGTCGCAGGTAATGCCGTGCTTTTTCAATTCTCTTTGGGCAGGCGGATAGACGGGATTCCCTACGCCGTTCCAGATTTCCTCGGTGGAGGTTGCGGCGGAGGCCACCGAAAAAAGGTGCGCCACGCCCAGCTCCTCGGCCTTGCTGCGGAATACGAACTCAGCCATGGGACTGCGGCAGATGTTGCCGTGACAGATGAACAGAATTTTTACCATGCGGATCCTCCTTCCACAACCGGGTCATAACTGTTTTTTATTGAAAGCCGGGAAACTCGCAATACAGCAAGCAAGGCCGGTAACGGCTACGATCAGCAGAGGCGTCAGATAGGAATCCGCTTCGGCTGTACCGTAGATCAAAGAATTGCCGTCGGTCAAGCGAGTGGGGAGATATTCGCTGACCCTCGGGATGATACCCAGAAAGCAGGAACCAAAAACCACGCCGCCTGTTCCGAGCAGTACTCCCGTACTCGATCTCGAGAGCACAGAGAAAAGAATAGTCAAAGCAATCACCCACAATCCAAATCCCCACCAGCATACCACCGCAAAAAGAAGATTCTGCGCGATGGAATTATCCCAGAAATAGGCGTTGTAAGCGTAAGTAATGCCAAAGCAGATCCAGTAGCCGGCCGTCCATAGGATCATCAGCACGGCGGATTTTGCCACAACGACCTTATAGCGATCCAGCCCCTTGGAGAGGGAGAGCAGAAGGGTTCCCGATTGGTACTCCTTGGTAAAGATACTTCCCTCCAGCAAGACGAATACGATCAGCGCCATAGGAATATTCTTGAAAAACTGCACCCACGAGTCCATGGCGGAAACGGTGACAGCCGTGATCGTCATCCCGCTCTCGGCCAACGAGTCCGACAGCGTTTCCAAAAGCCACGGCGTAAGCTTCGCCACGGCGGGATTCATCACACCGAACAAAGCGAAGATCAGACCGAGCACGGCCAGCTTGCTCGTGCGGATCTGCTCGGTCAGCTCTTTTTTGATAAAGGCAAGCAACGATCTCATTTTCGGGACACCTCCATGAACAGGGCTTCCAGGGTGGGCTCCGAGCGCTCCAATTTGATGAGCGGGATGCGATGATCGGTCACAAAACGCAATATGTCAAACAGGGCGTGCTCCCGCTCGCAAAGGATCAACTGCCGCTCCCCCGCTAATTGCATATGGGGAAAGGCAGACCGAAGCGTCTGCGCTCCTTGGGACGTTTCGGTCTCAAGCCGATATTCCTCGCGGCTGTATCGGGTCTTGATCTCCGAGAGCTTGCCTTGGATACAAACCGTACCGCCGTCCAGAAACGCCACGTCGGTGCAGATACGCTCCACGTCTGACAGGATGTGCGTGGAGAACAGTACCGTTGTCTGCTCCCGCGCGGCCAGGAGAATATCCAGAATATCCCTCCGTCCCACGGGATCAAGAGCGGAGGTAGGCTCGTCGCAGATCAGCAGCTTTGGACGGTTCAAAAGCGCCTGCGCAATGCCAAGACGCTGCTTCATACCGCGGGAATAGCCTTTGATACGATGCGTCTCGTTTTCAAGTCCCACAAGCGTCAAAAGCTCCTTGACCCGCCCCTCAATCTCGGAGCGGGGCATATTGGTGATCTCTCCGCAGAATCGCAGATACTCAGGCGCGGTCATGAAGGGATAGAATTCGGGCACGTCGGGTAAATAGCCCACGTATCGGTTGGTAGCCGTCTGACCGTAGACAACAGGCTCACCGTTGACTTGAATCTCTCCCGCGTCCGCCTGCAAAAGTCCCAACACCGTTTTCATGGTAGTGGTCTTACCGGCGCCGTTCTTGCCGATGAAGCCGAAGATGCTGTGTTCGGGAACGGTGAGCTCCAGACCGCGAAGAACCGCCTTATCCCCAAATTGCTTACGCAGACCGCGAATGGTCAGCATATCCATCACGAATCCTCCTTGCCGAGCAGGAAGTACAGGACGGGGCCGATGAAATTCACCAGAATACTGACGAACAGCCAAAGGGGACGGGTACCCCGTTTGTAGGTTTTATGAGACAGGATGTGGTACACCGCAAAGCCCATAAGAGAGAATTGCAGGATGGCCAAAGGAATGAGAAACGGTAAAACCTCCATGATGTTATCCATTGATTTTTCCCTCCTTACATGAATCTGTATACACCTCGACGCACAGACCCTTTCGTCCGCACTTGGGGCAGGTCAAACGGCGCATACGGGGCGTATGATACGCCCAGAACGCTTCCTTAAAGCGAGGTCTGAACACCTCGTGACATGCGGGGCAAATGTAATCGACATGCCGAAAGTAGTGAACGGACACGAAGACTCCCCACGGAATGGCCACGCAAGCCCACGGAATGAGGAGCCACCAAAGGCCGTGCGTGATGCCCAGCACGACAGCGACCCATTGAAACGCGGTGACGGGGATACCCGAAATCAGCATGAATATCCGCAGGCGCTTGAGCTTATTTTTTTGCTTCATAATGTGCGCTATATCACCAATGGATTCGACAGAGAAATGGTCGATCTCCTTCAGCTCTCGCTTCATGGCTTCCACAATGGCGAGCTTCCTCTGCTGTTCCTTCAGCTCTTCTCTGAGCGTCTGCTCCTGCTCTTCCAGCAAAAGCTCAATGATGTTCTCGGGATTTTCCTCTTCGAACAGAGCAGAAATACTGTTAATGGGAAATCCCGCATCCCGAAGGAAGCAGATGATTTTCATGCGGCGAAGATCATCCTCCGAGTAGAGACGTCGCCCGCCCTCGGACAGCTCACTGGGGATCAGAATGTTGCGGTTATCGTAATACTGCACCGTCCGCACCGATACGCCGCAGAGCTTGGCGATTTCTCCTGTCGTGTAAAAATTTGAACCTTTGTTCGGTTGTGACATAGCTTTCACCTCCTTACGGCGGCTATTATACACCATTACGCGGCGTCACAAGCAATACCTTACGCAAGGGGATTTTTTAAAAATCTGAAAAAAGCCTATATTTTCATACCTCATGCCATTGGATGCCGATCGCGGAGGACAGCGAAGGCCTCATCCGCGATCTCGACCGTCTCGGCGATATCCTCATCCGAGAGGGCGGCGTTGATGAAGTGGTTGTGGTGGTTGGTGAAGAACACGCCCCGCTTGACGCACTCGGCGATCCACTCCTGATGGAGACGGAGGGTTGGGTCATCGGCCAGGCGGAGATAGAACAGCGACGGCGCACCCGTGATACGAAGGTCGAAGCCGTACTTGGTGGCGGTGGCCTTGAGACCCTCGCCCAGCTTGGTTCCCTTTTCCAGGAGGATGCGGGGGGAGTCAATGCGCTTCATTTTCTCGATGCAGGCAATACCTGCGGCAAAGGGGACGGCGGACATCCAGTAGGAGCCGGTGTAGGACATGGAGGATACCGTATTCTTCAGGAAATCCTTTCCGCACAGGGCGCTGACATTGTAGCCGTTGGCCAACGCCTTACAGAAGCAGATGAGGTCAGCCTCAAAGCCGAAATAGTGATCCGAGCCCGCGAGATCCAGACGGAAGCCCGCGCGGACGTCGTCCACGATGAGGACGGTATCGTTGTCGGTGCAAAGCTTGCGCACCTTCTGCCAAAAGCCGGGGGCGGGGAGCTGGTTATCCATAAAGTTGCCGTGCATGTAGGGCTGTCCGATCACCGCGGCGATCTCACCCTTATAGGTTTGGAAGAGCGCCTCCAGTTGCTCGTAATTATTCCACTCGCAGTAGAGATTATGCATGACGTCCTCTTCAATGACACCCGCGTAGTCGATTTTCTGGGTCCAGGGGGCGACACCGTGGTAGTAGCCCTTGAAGAAAATGATCTTCTTGCGGTGGGTGTAGGCGCGGGCGGTCATGACAGCCAGGGTGGTGGTGTCGCCGCCGTTCTTGGCGAAAAAGGCCCAATCGGCGCAGGCTACCGTATCCACAAGCAGGTCTGCAAAATCGATCATAACGGTGTTCGGTAGGGTGGTACAATCCGAGATGGCGCGCTGACGGGCGGCGGCGGCGTCCACGTCGGGGTCATGATAGCCCAGAATATTGGGGCCGTAGGCGCACATATAGTCAATGAAG